>JBOGLL010000030.1:0-3992 GCA_050746065.1 Terriglobales bacterium
TCGGTGGCGCGGACGCCGCCGGTGAGCAGGCGTCCTTCTTTCTTGCCGACCTCGATGTAGTCGAGAATCGACTTCATGGCGCTCTCATTCACTACCGGACCCATGGGTTTGTTTTCGGCGGGATCGCCGACGGCAATTTTCTCAACACGCTCCTTGAGGCGCTCGAGGAAGACGTCGTAGATGCGCGCATCCACGATGGCGCGCGAGCAGGCGGAGCACTTTTGTCCCGAGAAGCCGAAGGCAGCCTGGGCCACGCCTTCGACAGCGGCGTCGAGGTTGGCGTCGGAGTCCACTACGATGGCGTCTTTGCCGCCCATCTCCAGCACGGTGCGCTTGATCCAGACCTGTCCTGGGCGGTGCTGCGCGGCGCGCTGGTTGATGTCCAATCCCACTTCCTTCGAGCCGGTGAAGGCGATGTAGCGCGTCTTGGGATGCTCGACGACTGCGTTCCCGAACGACGCGCCCGACCCTGGACAGAAGTTCACCACGCCGTCGGGCATGCCCGCTTCCTGCAGCGCCTGGACAAACTTGGCGGCGATGGTCGGGGAATCACTCGAGGGCTTGAGGATGACCGTATTTCCGCAAACGATAGAGGCGAGCGTCATTCCGGCCATGATGGCGCAAGGGAAGTTCCAGGGCGGGATGACCGCGCCCACCCCCAGCGGGATGTAGCGCAGCGCTCCGCGCTCACCCGGAAGGTGCACCGCAACCTCAACCTTGGCCAGGCGCAGGGCTTCGCGGGCGTAGTACTCGCAGAAGTCAATGGTTTCAGCGATGTCGGCGTCGGCCTCGGCCCAGTTCTTTCCCACTTCGAACACCAGCCAGGCCTCGAACTCGAACTTGCGGTCGCGAATGATGTCGCCGGTGCGCAGCAAAAGGGAAGCGCGCTCCTCGACGGCAACGTTCTTCCAGTGCTCGAAGGCGGCCAGCGCCGCTTCCATAGCCGGTTCGGCATGCTCGCGTCCTGCTTTTTGATGAATGCCCACCTCCTGGGACGGATGCGCCGGATTCAGGGACCGGATCTTCTCCTCTGTTCGCACGCGCTTGCCCCCGATGATCAGGTCGTACTCGCGGCCCAGCTCGGCGCGCACCTTTTCAATGGCGGCACGCATGGCGCGGGCCGACTTCTCGTCCTTGACGAAGTCAATCAGCGGCTCGTTGCGGAAAGGACCTTCGGGAAGACGAAGCGTGCTGCGCGCAGCGACTTGCAGGGTGGCCATGGAGGAGTACCTCGTGGTCAGATTTGAACCGATATTTTACCATCCGGGAGCCGTGGCTCCGCGCTCCCGGCTGGAAGCGTGAAGGCCTTGGCGTCCGCGTTCTTCAAAAATGTGTAGACCATGCACGGCTGAATCCATATTATTGTCGCCAGCAGGTGCGCGTTTGCAGGTAAGTTGCGTAGTTTCAGTGGAAATAAACGGATGGTAAAATGCAGTCCGCCCTTGGGGACACCCGATCTTAGTTCCTGTCGCTTGGCAATTGTTCGGTTCTTACTAAACTTTGTCGCGCAAGAGAGGGGTTGCTCATGACACGCAGATTCCTCCAGAACTTCCTTTCTGTTTCCCTGCTGGCCTGCCTGATCGCGGCTTCGGCTTTCGCACAGAAGATCACCGGCGACGTTGTAGGAACGGTGACCGATCCTTCGGGCGCCGTGGTGTCTGACGCCACGGTGACCGCGGAGAACCCCGAAACGGGCTTCAAGGCGTCGGCAAAAACGACGTCGACGGGAGATTACCGCCTGGTGAACCTTGCTCCGGGAACGTACAAGCTGACGGCGACGGCGAAGGGCTTCAAGACGGTGGTGCGCGACGCGGTGGTAGCCGTGGCTACGGTGACCACCTCCAATTTCCACATGGTGGTGGGCGCCGAGGGCGAGAGCATCACCGTGGAAGCGTCGGCGCCGCTGGTGGAAACCACGGAGAACCGGCTGGGAACGCTGTTGGAGGCGAGGCGTGTGTCAGACCTGCCCAACAGCGGGCGCGACTTCAGCAACCTGCTGGAAGGCATTCCGGGAGTGCAGCGCAGTCCGGGTGGCGGTTTTCAAAGCCTGAACATCAATGGGCAGCGCGCCACGGCCACCAACTTTGCCGTAGATGGCATCCCCAACAACGACCGCTATTATGGCGAATCCAGCTTAAACCAGGCAGCCATCGCCGGCACAGCCGCCACGCTGGTGCCACTGGATGCGATCCAGGAATTCAGCGTGCAATCCAACCCTAGCGCGGAATATGGAGTGCGCGGAGGGTCGGTAGTGAATGTGGCGATGAAGAGCGGTACCAACACCCTTCACGGCACCGCGTTCTGGACCCGCCACACGGATGCATTCGATGCGGGCAACTATTTCACCGGGGTGACGCCCTTCCGCCTGAACCAGTTCGAAGGCACGCTGGGGTTCCCCATCAAGAAGGACAAGTCGTTCTTTTTTGCCTCCTATACCGGGTTCCGCATCCAAAGCCGGTTTGGTGCGACCATTGATGTGCCAACACCACAGGAGATTGCTGATGCCACATTGTGTGTTCAAACCGGTACATATCCGGGAGCAGACCCAGATGGCATACCAAATACCGGTGATGAGAGTCCCTGTGTCAATTCGCTGATCGGGCCTGGCCCGGGTAGCGATCAGATCTTCGGCACCGCAGATGACGGGACGGTGAGTTCAATCGGCGCTGCGCTGCTCTCTTTCATTCCTACTTCGGACACCGGATCGCTGGACGTGACAGCCCGGAACACGCTGAACGGCGACGGCTTCACCATGAAGTTCGACCACCTCTTCAACGACCGTCACCGTATTTCCGCCAAGTACATTTTCGGCGACAGCTTTGGCAACCAGCCCCCGGCCCCCGGTGTACCAGAAAGTGTGGGGCCGCTGGCCACGGGACCCAGTATGTGGAACTCGGTGGCGCCCTCGCGCGCGCAACAAGCGGGTATCAACTATACCTGGACCATCAGCTCCAACCAGGTCTTGGAGAGCCGCCTGGGCTACCAGCGGTTCTCCCAACGAATCGGGATCAACAACGACATCAACCCGCTCGACCTGGGAATCAACACGGGGCCGCTGGGTTCGGGACCGGAGGACACAGAAAACTTTGGCGTCCCCACCATGTATTACCTGGGATACTTCGGCAACACCAGTTACGGAGTGATTGGCGGAATCCAGGGATATCCCATCGTCACTCAGCCCAACGCCAGCTACGATTGGCAGGAGCACTTCATCTGGACCAAGGGCAGCCACACCATCAAGATCGGCGGCCAGTACCAGAACGCCTATACCAAGTCGCGGCGTGATCGCTCTCGCTCCGACCTCTCCATGGGCTACTACGGCTTCTACTACTGCGCCTACTACGCGCTGTGTGATCCCTTCTTCGATGGGGCTACTCCCAGCGACCACGTGCAAAGCCTGAACCAATTACTGCTGGGCATGGCGAGCGGGAGCGGACGGTCGTTTGGCGTAACCCCGAGGCGCATTTACCAGCATTCGGTCGGCGTGTACATCCAGGACAGTTGGAAAGTGAAGCCTAATTTCACGCTGGAACTGGGCATACGGTGGGATGTGGCGGGTGCACTGGGCGAAGCAGAGAACCGTGGCGACAACTTCCTGCCAGGCGATCCGCTGGCCGATCCGGTAACCGGCTTTGTCAGCCTCTCCGATCAGCCGCTCTACAAGAAGGACGCCAACAACCTGGGCCCGCGCGTCGGGTTTGCCTGGGACCTGTTCAGCAACGGCAAGACGGTCCTGCGCGGCGGCTACACACTGAGCTATGACGTTCCCAACTTCGGCACTATCCATGCCCCTCAGACGTTCGGCAACATGTTCAACGGCACGCGCGCGGGCGCGTTCACCCAGATCCCGCAGGGAAACTTTCCCATCCAGATCTTTGCCACACCGGGATCCAACCTGGTTCCGGGGCTGGGAGGAACCAATGCCGCCGGCTTCGACAATCCCTTGTGCACGGTGTTCGTCTGTTTGGCGCCGGGGGTGAACATTTACGGGC
>JBOGLL010000031.1:0-6342 GCA_050746065.1 Terriglobales bacterium
GGGAACTCCGGAGCAGGTCGCTCGCGTCAAAAAGTCATATACCGGACGGGCACTGAGTGGAAATTGACGATTTATTCATTGTCGATTGACGATTGAAGAGGCCGGCCCGCAACGACTAGCGACCTACGACTAACGACTAACGACTGAATTGTCCTTCCCCGACCAACCCGTTCCCATCCCTGACCCGCCGCTGGAAACTGCGGCGGCAGCCTTGGAGGTGCCTCCTCCCGCGCCAACCGTGGTGCGCGATCCGCTCTGGACGGGGCTCGACGTCCTGCTGATTCTGGGAGTCGCAATCGGGGGACTAGTGGTATCGCTCTTTGCCCTCGGCGTGATGGTGGGCATGGTGGCGGCGATCCAAAAGCGGCCAGTGGATCCCGATCTGGTGGCCATCAGCATGATTGGGCAAACGCTCTCCTACTTGCTGGTCGTGGCCTTCATGCATTTCCTGGTGGAGTACCGGTATCGCGCACGGTTCTGGGAAGCAGTGAAGTGGGAATGGCCGAAGGGCAGCGGTGCGCTGGCCTTCCTTGTGGGTGGCGTGGCGCTGGCAATCTGCGTGCAAGTGGCGTCTGCCTGGCTGCCGATCCCCAAGTCCTTGCCCATCCAGGAACTGCTCAAGGAGCCCTCCAACGCCTGGCTGCTGGCGGCGTTCGGCATCCTGGTAGCGCCGTTCGTAGAGGAGATGTTCTTTCGAGGCTTCCTGTATCCCGTGCTGGCGAGACGCTGGAACGTGGGAATGGCCGTGGTGCTGACGGCGCTCGCCTTTGCTGCCATTCACGGAGCGCAACTCGCATACCACTGGGCGCCGCTCTTGCTGCTGTTTTCCGTGTCGCTGGTGTTCACCCTGGCGCGCATGCAATCGGGTTCCGTGGCCGTGCCCTTCCTGATGCACGTGGGATACAACACCACGCTGTTTGGCTTCCTGTTCTGGGCGACGGATGGCTTTCGGCATATGGAGAAGGCGCTGTAAGGAAGTACCTAGTACCCAGTACTCAGCCAAGGGCCAAGAGCTAAGAGCCAAGAGCCAATAGCCGCTCGTGTTATCGTAACTTTCTCTCATGGCCACGCCGCGCGCAGAACTGCTGACCAAACTGGCGGAGAAGTCGTTCGGACTGGGGACGTTCAAACTCTCCTCGGGCGCGACCAGCGATTACTACGTGGACTGCCGCACCACTACGCTGGATGCTGAAGGCGCGCGCCTCACCGGACGGCTGTTTCTGGACGAGATCCGCATCCGGGGCTGGCATCCGGCGGCCATCGGCGGACTGACGCTGGGCGCCGACCCCATCGTGGTGGCGGTGGCCATCCTGAGCGCGCAGCAGTTGCAGCGCCGGGGTACGGAGCGCGCGCCCTCACCGGATGAAACTGGAGGGGTCATCGACGGCTTCCTGGTGCGCAAGCAGGAGAAGGTCCACGGTACCGGGCAGAGGATCGAAGGGTTCCGACGCCAGGGCGCGCCCGTGATCGTCGTAGATGACGTATGCACCACGGGCGGCTCGACCATCGAAGCCATCCGCGCGGCGCGCGAGTTCGGCTTCGAAGTCATGGCTGTGATGTGCCTGGTGGAGCGCGAAGAGGCCGGAGGGCGGGCTGCGATCGAGAAGCTGGTGGCACCCGCGCCGTTTGTCGCCATTTTCAAAGCCAGCGAGGTACGAGAGGAGTATCTGCGCCTGCAAGCCATCCGGGCATCGCTGTGACACCTACTGACGGCTAACGACTAACGACCAACGACTAATGACTAACGACCGCATGATCAAGACCCTGGAGTGGACCGACGACGGAGTGCGGTTGCTGGATCAGACCCGGCTGCCTACGGAAGAGATCTACGTCACCTGCGGCACGTATGAAGAAGTAGCAGACGCGATCCGTACGATGGTCGTCCGTGGCGCGCCCGCCATCGGCGTCACCGCCGCCATGGGGATCGCACTCGGAGCGCGCGATGCCGACGGCGACCACGTCTCCGAATTCCGCCGCAACTTTGATCAGATCTGCGAGACGCTGGGCGAAACGCGGCCCACGGCGGTGAACCTTTTCTGGGCCATCGAGCGCATGCGACGCCGCTTCGAAGCGTGCTTGGAAATGCCGGTGGCCAGCATCAAGCAGGAACTCATCGCCGAAGCCCAGCGCATCTACCTCGAAGACCTGGCCGCCAATGAGGCGCTGGCCAAACACGGCGCCACGCTCATGCCGGCGAGCGGTACCGTCCTCACCCACTGTAACGCTGGCGCGCTGGCCACCGCCGGCGGCTACGGCACGGCGCTGGGCGTGATCCGGGCGGCCATCGAGTCGGGAAAGAAGCTGAGCGTGTACGCGGACGAGACCCGTCCCTTCCTCCAGGGCTCGCGACTCACCGCCTGGGAGCTCGCCAAGGACGGCATTCCCACCACCGTCATTTCCGACAATATGGCCGGCGCCATGATGGCGCAAGGTAAGATTGGCGCCGTGGTCGTGGGTGCCGACCGCATCGCCGCGAACGGCGACACCGCCAACAAGATCGGGACCTACACCGTGGCGGTACTGGCCAAGGAGCATGGCATTCCGTTCTATGTAGCCGCGCCTTTTTCCTCCATCGACCTGAGTATCCCCGACGGCTCGAAGATTCCCATCGAGCAACGCTCAGCGCGCGAAGTGACGCACGTGGGCGCAGCCCGCATCGTGCCCGAAGGGGTGAAGGTCGAGAACCCAGCCTTTGACGTGACGCCGCACAGGTACATCGCCGCCATCATCACCGAGCGCGGCGTGGCCAAGCCGCCGTTCGGGGAGTCGTTGAAGGAACTGGCAGGATAGCGATTCCAAGCCTTCGTGCTACCTTCGTGTCCTTCGTGGTGAGCTTTTCGTTCGAGGCACCTATATGAACCGCTCCACTCTGACTTGTGCGCTGCTCGTCGCGATGACCGCAACTGCGATGGCTCAAGGCAGCGACGATCAAGCCCTTCTTGCCCTCCACAAGGAGTTTCAGGATCTGAAAGCCAGGATCAAAGACGGTGTGCCCGATTACACGCCCAAGTCAATCGAGGCGCGACGGCTCAAGCTCGTCGCCTTGCGCCGACGCCTGGATGCCATGAATCCCAGCAACTGGCCGGTGGCCGAGCAGGTGGACTACCGCCTGGTCCGCGCACAAATGGACGCCATGGACTTCGAGCACCGTGTCCTGCGTCCCTGGTCGCGCGATCCCGGGTTCTACGTGGACCTGCTGCGCGTGGCGGCGTATACACGGTTGCCAGTTCCTGCGGAGAAGCTGGAAGAATTTCGCGCGCAGCTTCAGGCGGTGCCCGGCATGGTCCGGCAAGCGACCGGCAATCTAGGCGGGGATACCAAGGGCAGCAATCTGCCCAACGTGGCTACGGAACTCGCGCGCTCGGCGATTCGGAATCTGACCAGGCACGACGGCGTGGGACACGAGCAGCCGGAACTGCCCGTTCCTCCCGAGGGCGTGCTGGGCTTCTACAAGCTGCTGGCTGAGTCCATGCCCAAACATCATCCCCAACTCGCTGACGACGCCCGCACGGCCTACGAGGGCGTCAATTACCTCACGGCCTGGCTGGAAAGCAATCTGAAGGGCATGAAGGGCAAAGCAGGAATCGGCCGGGCGAACTACAACTGGTATCTGAAGCATGTCCGGCTGATGCCGTTCACCGCCGAAGACGTGAAGATGGCCGGCGACCGCGATCTCGGGCGGACCCTGGCGGCGTTGGCGCTGGAGCGCAACCGGAATCGTAACCTGCCGGAACTGAAGCCCGCGGCCAGCGCCGAAGAATACGCCAACCGCATCCGCCTGGCTGACCAGCACGTGCGCCGCTTCATCCGCGAACACGCGTTCCTAACCCTCCCGGAAAATACCGCCGAGTTCGACAACAACGTGCCCTGGATCGCGCGCAAGAGCGGTAGGCGCAACTTCTGGGAAGAAGTGCAATATCGGGACCCGCGCCCGGACAAAGTGCACGCCGGCATTCCCGGACATCGCTTTGATCTGTGGCTGCACGAACGCGACAAGCGGCCCATCCGCGGGGCCTACACCGACAGCGGGCGCATCGAGGGCTGGGGGTTTTATCTGGAAGAAGCCATGATGACCGCCGGTCTGCTCGACGACCTGCCGCGCACCCGCGAGCTGTTCTACATCTTCGCGGCGGCGCGCGCCGTGCGCAACCGCGCCGAGCTGCACATGCACACCGGCGAGTGGAACGTGGAGCAGGCCATCGCCTACATGGTGAAGAACGTCCCTTACATGGACGAAGACGTGGCCCGCGTGGACTGCGAGATCTACCTGCGCCAGCCTACATACGGCATCAGCTACCAGATGGGGAAGGTCGAGATCGAGCGACTGCTCGCCGAGCGCATGCGTCAGCTTGGGGACAAGTTCCGCCTGGGCGAGTTCCACGACCAGTTCCTGGCAGCAGGCACGATACCTGTGTCCCTCATTCGCTGGGAGATGACGGGGATGGACTTACAGCTTCCGAAATGAAGTGCGGGGCGCGGGCACCCGCGCCCACACAGGAAACGGAAAGCGCGAAGCGGACCAGGCTTTCGGGCTTTCCTGGCGTGGGCGAGGGCGTCCGCGCCCGGCCTTCTACTTTTCCCTGGCTGCGATCACCGCCAGCTTGGCTTCCGACTGTTTCCGCGCCTCCTGTTCGGCGCTGGACGCGGGCACTTCCCGGCCGACGGTTGAGCCCTGGGTCCAGATTTGCGAAAGGAAGTAGCGGTCGCCGTAGCGCTTGAACACCAGCGTGGTCTGGCTGGACGCCTGCTGCGACTTCACAGGAACAGCGAAAATGGTGGTGACGGTGCGGCCGTCGCGGCTGCGCAGCAGGATGCGGTCGCTGCGGTCGCTGAGCGCCGGCTGGACGCTGTATTCGCCCGCCGGCAGGACGTCCGCCCCGACGGCGAAATCGAAGGGCACGGTGAAACGGGCGGGGCCAGGCGCTGCTTGTGCAAACATCACAGCGCCCAGCAGCACGGTCATGAGCAGTAGACCAACCTGTGGGATCTGCTTCGTGTTTCTCATCTGGAATCCTCCTTGGTCCGCGGGCGGGAAGCCTGCGGGACGCTAAGTGGGAGACGAAAAGCGGGGGAAATCCGTTGCGCGACAAGGCCTGACAAGGCCCGACACGTCCTTTTCACACGCTTTTTTGCTGGGAAAGCAGCCGATGTCGCACTTTGTCGCTATCCTCCGGGCGCTGTTTGTCGTCTTATGGGATAGGCTTCTTGGGAGGCGCAGGTCCGGGTGTCCGCTGATGCGGAACACCGGAACATGCCGGGACGTACTAAATGGAGCACGGCAGGCGGTCGCGCGCCTGACGCACGGGGGTGTGCACTTGAAGCTTGATGATTCGCAGCAACCCGACGCAGGGCCGGCCCGGGAGCGTCTGGATTCCTGGAAGGAAATCGCCGCCTACCTGAAGCGGGAAGTGCGTACCGTGCAGCGCTGGGAAAAGAGCGAGGGTCTGCCGGTACGTCGCCACCTGCACAAGAAGCAGGGCACGGTATACGCCTACAAGGCCGAGCTGGACGCCTGGTGGAACCAGCGCGGCATCCGCGTTCCGCCCTCAGAGGAGGGAGTCGAGCGCACTTTCGTTGCACCTCCGGAGGCGTCGGAAACGCTCTCCGCCGGCGCGACAGAACTTGATTCTGCTGTGCCCTTGGCAGCGAAGTGGCATTGGCTGCCACGCAGGATGACGGCCCAGCGCGGCCTGGCAGCGCTGCTCCTGATTGGCGCGGTCAGTCTTCTGCTGCAGGTAGGCACCACCGGCGACGAAAGTTCGATCAAGGCGGCACGCACTTCTGCCAATCGCTTGCTCGCGAATGCTGAGCCGCACGCTCTCGCTCAGCCCTCGACCGGGAAAAGCGCGGATCGGAGAGCGGGGGCGGCTCCGTTGAATCCGCCCTCGCAGGCATCCGCTGCCGCGCAAGCGCAGCCGCCTCAGCAGTTCCAACCGCAAGGCCAGCCTGCTCAAGGCAAGAACCCGAAAGTTCGGGAAGGTTGGCTGGAAGCCCTGGCGTCCGAAATTCACCGCCGGGGTCGCAAGGCGGTTGAGGATACCGCCACACTTTGGAACAGCAACGTGGAGGCCGGACATCCCAGGGCGGCCATGGTCCGCTGGAATGTATCGGGGAATCGTGCCGGCAGCATTCTGGACTCCGGCGGGCTGGACCACGGGCCGCAGTTTTCGCCCGACGGCCGGCGACTCGTGTTCGCTTCTGATCGTTCCGGCAGCCGTGAGATCTGGGTATGCGATGCCGATGGGCAGAACGCGGTGCGACTGACCAGCATGGGCGCGTACCTGACGGGGACTCCGCGATGGTCGCCGGACGGGACATGGATCGTGTTTGATTCCTATCCCG
>JBOGLL010000032.1:0-14121 GCA_050746065.1 Terriglobales bacterium
TCCCAAACCATTGCACGCTGACCACCGTAACCAGGCAGTCGGGCAGGATACCCTTTAGGGTCGCACCAGGTTGGAGTTCTTCTAGCTTGCTCATGAAAGCGGAAAGGCCATCGTCTGTGGCGAAGGACTCGGCGCTCAAGTCTACCCGAGAAAGTGCAGGCCTCGTATCCGATCGGCAGGGTTGTTTTGGTTCCGGGCAAGGTATGTATTCATCGTCCGCTTTGGCTCCATGGCTTCGTGTCGTCGCCATTTCGCGCAGGGCGCGCCAGGCAATGCTTGGATTCTTGAATCGAGCCTTCCAAGCCGAGGTCCGACCACGCTCGGTAAGAGAAGCACCTGCGCGAGCGGCTGATCCTAGGCAGGCCATATCACTGGTGTCAGTTCTGGTGTCAGTTGATTTGGGAGTGCAGTGCGTTTCGCTGCGCGGCGGTGCGTGAAGCCAGTTGAAGTAAGTGCTGTGTTTCTAGGAAGCTTGCGCCTTCTCGCAGAACGGTGCGTTTTGGTGCACAGACCCCAAGAATGGATTTTAAGTCCCGTGCGTCTGCCATTTCGCCACCCGGGCGAGGTGGGAGGCTGGTTTGAAATGGATTGTACGCCAGTTCCTTCACGGTTCGCGTGCGTAGTTCTAAGCGCGGATGGGGATCCTCCATCCAACGCCACGAAGGGTTGTGACGCGGGCAGGCCGGGATTTAGACTCTAAGTCCCCGGAGTTGGGGCCATGAGATTATCTCGTGCCTTCGCGGCCGCTGCGATCGGCATCGTGGCTCTGCACGTTTGGGTGTTGGCCCAGTTGGGCACCTCCCACGACGGTGTCCTGTGGTCGAACGGTCTGCAGCTCACCGACAGCCTATTGGCGGCGGCTGCCTTCGGGGTAGCAGCCCGTCGCAGTCATGGTTTTGTCCGCGATACCTGCGCTTTGACCGCGCTTTCTTTTGTCCTCTGGTCGATAGCTCAGACGGGCTGGCTCTACCACGAAGCTTTTGAGAGAACTGCGGTGCGGGCGGAATCGTGGGTGAATGTTCTGTTCTTCTTTGCCTTCGCGCCCCTGATTGCGGCGGTGTTCCTGCCGCTTCGACCGCGAAACCAGCAGGAAGTCTGGCCCCTGGCGCTGGATACGCTCCAACTGGGCATCGCCCTGGTGAGCGCTTATCTCTTCTTTTTCTATACACCCAGCTTTCTGCCTGCCCAGCCCGGCATGTCGGATGTGGCCATGCCGCGCGTGACCGAAGCGCGGAACTGGCTCATCTTCCTTGCCTTGCTGGCCGCCTCGGTAGGGGCGATGCGCAGGGAGGCCCGGGGTCTTCTGGGCCGGCTGGCGGCCGTGTTTTTCATCTACTCGCTGGGGGAGACCATTTACTTTCACTTCAGCCCCGTTCAAGTAATCAACACGGGGAAATGGTTCGACCTGACCTGGACGCTGTCTTTCTCCACCGCAGCGGTTCTGGCCGGAGGCGTCGGCAATGGTCCGGAGAAAGCGTCCGCCCAAGATGAACCGGTGGTCAAGCCGAGTTGGACCTTCTATACCATGCCCGCCTTCCTGCCGCTGGTTACCTGGTTGATGGCACTGCACGTGGGAAGGGACCAGTTCTATTTCGCGGCCACCGTGGTCAGCCTCTCGTTCCTGTGTTACACCGCGCGGCTCTACATCACCCACATCAACCTGCAGCGGGCCATCCAGGCGGTTCGCGACTCTGAGAACAAGTTCGCGCTGGCCTTCAAACAGAGTTTTTCCCCGGTGGTGATCAGTAGTCTCTCAGAAGGACGCTTCCTGGAAGTCAACGACGCGTTTGTCGCGTTCTATGGAGCACCACGGGAAGAGGTGATAGGGAAGACGGCCATGGAGCTGGGGCTCTGGGTGAACCTGGAGCAGAGGGAGCGGGCGATGCAGGAAATCCGCGCCAAGGGAAGGATCCGCGACTGCGAGGCTTGGCTGCGCAACCGGGCGGGGGAGATACGCACCGTGCTTTTCTACGGCGACGTCCTCAATCTTCCCGGCGAGCCGTGGATGTTGGTGACGGCGAACGATGTTACCGAGTCTCGCCGGGCCGAAAGGGAGCGGGTGAAGCTGCTGGGCGACTTGATTTCCGCGGAGGAAGAAGAGCGCCGGCGCATTGCGCGCGAGTTGCACGACGGCACCGGCCAGGCCCTGACCTCGTTGCTCCTGCAGTTGCGCGCGCTGCAACAGGCCCGTTCGCTCGACAAGGTACACAGCGATCTGGATCTGCTGCGTAAGTCGGTTTCCGACGCGGTGGACGACCTGCGTCGCATCTCTCGCGGACTGCATCCCACCGTGCTCGACGATTTCGGCCTAGTCCCGGCACTGCGCCGTTTGGCAGAGGACGCTGCTGCTACGGGAAGGCTCAGGGTGGACTTCTCCGCCGATGGCCTGGAGCAATACCGGCTGGCGAGGACGGTGGAAGTGGCCGTCTACCGCACGGTGCAGGAGGCCCTGCACAACGTGGTAAAACACGCGGCAGCCGCAGCGGTGCAGGTGTCGCTCCAGCGAACGGATGGGGAGCTGCGAATCGTGGTCAGGGACAACGGAACCGGGTTCGAGGTGGACGAGGCGCTGCGCCGCGCTTCCGAGGAAAATCGCCTGGGGCTGGTGGGAATACGGCCAGAGGCTGGAACTTCTGGGAGGGCGGGCCGACATTGAATCCCGACCCGGCGCAGGAACCACGGTGTGCTTGCACATCCCCACCGATCCTGCCGGGCTGGCCGATTCCGACGCGAGGGCAGAAGCAAGTCTGGGCAGGAAGGCGGGCTGAGGGAGTGAACCACAAGACGCGAGTGCTGCTGGCGGACGACCACGCCGTGGTCCGCGCCGGCCTGCGCGCCATCATCAACGCCGAAGGCGACATGGAAGTGGTGGGTGAGGCGGGAGACGCCCAGGAGGTCGTGGCCCGCGCCCGCGAGCTCCAACCGGATGTGGCCGTGCTGGATCTTTCCATGCCGGGAGGCGGAGGCATGCGTGCCCTGCCGCGCATCACCGAAGCCTCGGCCGGCACGCGCGTGATCGTCCTCACCATGCACGACGATCCCGCCTATGTGCGCTCGGTGCTGGCCGCGGGAGGATGGGGCTACGTGCTCAAGCACTCTGCGGACGTGGACGTGGTTCGCGCGGTGCGTTCGGTGCAACGCGGCCGTCGCTTTGTGGATGCCACCCTGGCCGCCAGCGTACTTGACGACATCACTCCGCAAGAGAAGCCTACGCAGCTCAGCCGCCGCGAGCTGACCGTGTTGCGCTATCTGGCACAGGGGCACTCCTACCAGGTCATTGCGGAAAAGCTTTGCCTGAGTGTGAAGACGGTGGAGAGTTATCGCGCCCGCATCGCCCAGAAGCTGGGTTTCCGCAAGCGCGCGGAAATCGTCCGCTACGCCCTGATGACCGGGCTTCTGACTTCGGAAGACTCCCACCAAACCGACCTCTAGAGCCATCGGTGTAGGGGAAAACCCCTACATCCCTTTCCAGATTTGGGACGTGCCCCGCTATTGCAGCATCCGGAACGCAGGTATTCTCACCACCATGGGCGGCAGGATCTGACGCTTCCCACAAGGAAGCTGCACTCCTCTCTCGATCCTGTCGCCCCAAACCACCAAATCCAAGTTGGCGCGGGACCTGAGTTACGGTCCGCAGTTCGGGAGTCATGATTCGTAATTTCATTAGCACCGGAAAGCAGTTTCTGCAATCTCCACCCACATTTTTCGAGGTGGAACGCTTCGTGTCGGCTCGGGGCCGACGCACCAGTTTGCCGGGCTGGAACGTGTCGGCCGGCAACCCTCCCCTGTTCTCCCCCTTACTCACCGCTCACCTGCGGCGCGGCGCCGTGGTCCTCAGCCTGACGCTGTTGGTTGCACATGCGGCAGTGCTGCAGTTCATGGCGAACACGCCGCGGGTGTCGGTGGTCTCCAATGTGATTCAGCTGGCGGTGGCATTACTCGCCGCGTTGACATTCGCTGTGGTCGGCGCGCGGGCCGGAGGTTTCGTCCGGCGTTTCTGTCTGCTGATGGCAGCCAGCTTCACTCTCTGGTCGGCCGGGCAAATCACCATCATGTACTACATGGACCTCTTGGGTCTGCAGATGCCCGGCTTGTCCCGCAGCGATGTGTTCTTCTTTGGAGCGTATCTGCCGCTGCTGGCCGCCATTGCCATGGATGGCAGGGCCGACGCTCGGCGAATCCATTGGGTTCGCACCCTGGACCTTGCCCAGGTGGGCATCGTAATCAGTGCCACCTACCTCTATTTCCTGTATTTTATTCCCCTCTCCGGTTTGATCCGTCAGGACCTTCTGAGCGTTACCAATGACGCGTACACCGTCCTCGATATGTGCGTCGCGGGAGGCTTTGTGCTGCGGACGGCGCTTACTCCTGCCGGACCCCTGCGCAGCCTGTTCGCACGGCTGACGGCGACATTCCTGGCCTATTGCATCGGAAGCACGATCTACGGGAGCGTGCTCAGTGCGGGGATCATTTCTGAGGCGGGAAGCTGGTTCGACCTGAGCTACAGCGTCCCTTTTGTGATTGCAACCGTGGGAATCGCGACCTGGCGGCCGGCGGAGAGCTCGCTGGGCCTGACCTCGCCGCCTTTTCGCAATGTTGTGGCGGTGTGGGTGCTTCCCATCCTGGCGCCGGCATTGGTCATGGCGCTGGGGTATCAGATGTTCCCTTCCCAGCCGCAACTGGCGCTGCTCATTGGCATCGCCAGCTTCACCTGCTCGCTGGTCCGGCTGCTCCTTACCCAGCTCCATCAGAGAAAGGCCCTGCATGCTCTTCGTGCCATGGAGCGCAAGTTCTCCAAAGCCTTCCGTTCGGCGCCTGACTCCATGACCATCAGTACGCTGGAGGAAGGCCGCTATCTAGCGGTCAACGACCGCTTCCTCGAGCTGTTCGGGCTGGAACGCGAAGAGGTGATCGGCAGCACGGCGCTGGAGCTGGGCATCTGGGTCAATCCGGAAGACCGCACTGCCTTCGTCGAGCACCTGACCAGGCACGGGCGCGTGCGCGACCGGGAAGCCTTCTTCAGCACGCGGTCGGGCAATCAGATTCAGGTACAAATCTCGGCGGAGACGGTGGACATGGGCGGAGAGCCCTGCCTGGTGGCCGGCGTCCGCGATATCACCGAGCGGAAGCGGGCGGAAGACGCGCTCCGCCGCTCCGAGTCCCGTTACCGCGACCTGGTACAGGGCGCGGCCTACGGTATCTATCGCACGAACATCGAGGGCCGGATCCTCTACGCCAATCCCGCGCTGGTGAAGATCCTGGGCTATGAGGCGGTCGTCGATCTGCTTCGCTTGAACACCGGGCGTGACGTTTGGGCGAGCACTGAGGAGCGCGCCCGCGTGACCCAAGACGCCATGCGCAACGGTGGCATGGTGGGAACCGAAGTCCAGTGGAAGCGCAAGGACGGAACGCATATCACCGTTCGTCTGAGCACACGCCAGGTTCCCGACGAGGCCGGCAACCCCGTGGAATTCGAGTCCATCGTGGAAGACGTTACCGAACGCCGGTTGCTGGAAGAGCAGTTCCGTCAGGCACAGAAAATGGAAGCCGTCGGACGGCTGGCCGCAGGTGTGGCCCACGATTTCAACAACCTTCTCACCGTCATCCAGGGATACACCGACATGGCGTTGTTGGGTCTGGAAGAACGGCATCCCGTCCGCGAAGAACTCCTGGAAGTGCAGAACGCAGCCAGCCGCGCCACCGACCTTACCCGCCAGTTGCTCGCCTTCAGCCGCCAGCAGGCCTTGGAACCCAAGCTCGTGGACCTTAACGCTGTGGTGGAGAACCTTCAGAAGATGCTGGGACGGCTGTTAGGCGAGAACATCGAGCTGCGCACGGTCTTGAGTTCTGAGCTCGGCTGCGTCCACGCCGACTCCGGACAGCTCGAACAGGTGATCATGAATCTGGCGGTCAACGCCAAGGATGCCATGCCCAAAGGCGGTGAGCTGGTTGTGGAGACGGCGAATGTGGACCTCGACGAGGACTATGTGCGGCGTCACCCCGGCTCCAAGCCCGGCCGTTATGTCCGTCTCAGCGTGCGCGATACCGGAGTGGGAATGGACGAACGCACCCGCTCCCGCATCTTCGAACCCTTCTTTACCACCAAGGAGTTGGGCAAAGGCACCGGCCTGGGCCTGGCTACGGTGTATGGCGTGGTGAAGCAGAGCGGCGGTTACATCGCAGTGGAAAGCAGTATCGGCGAGGGAGCGTCCTTTGATATCCACCTGCCCTTTGTTCCCTGCGCCGGTCACGAGTCTTGCGCGGATGCCCGGCCGGAAGGCCTGCTCCAGGGGACAGAGACCGTGCTCTTGATCGAGGACGAGGAAACGCTATGTTCCTTGAGTTCTGACTTCCTGCGGCAGCACGGCTACAAGGTTTTGACGGCCGGGAATGGCGCCGAGGCGATTGGCATCCTGCAGCGGCACGCAGGCAAGGTCGACCTGGTGGTGACGGATGTAGTCATGCCCGAAATGAACGGCAAAGAGCTGGCGAATTGGATGGGCCGGCAGCGCCCGGAAATCAAGGTCCTGTTCATGTCCGGATACACGGCGGAAACGCTCCGCGAGCACGGCATCTGCCGTCTTGAAGTTCCTGTCCTTAGCAAGCCCTTCACCCGCGAGGCCCTGGTGCGGCGAGTGCGCAGCATTCTGGATGGAACTGCCGCTCGCAAGAACCCCGTGGAGTGCTTGCCCGTACAGTAGGCTGCGGATTCTGCCCGCACTCGCCATCTCGCAAAACCCACGCCCTTCCTGCTAGACTCCCGGCTTCGTGAATTCCAGCCGCAGTCGCGGTGTGGTTTTTGGCTTCATCCTGTGCTGTGGAATGGCCGGGCACGCACAATCCGGAACGCCGCCGCAGGAAAAACCCACGGCGCCTCTGCCCGACGCACCTTCCCAGACCCAAAAAGTTTCACCGGCGGAAAAAGACGAGCACATCTTCCACATCATCCCCACCGTGGACGTCACCGATCCGCACTATCCGGTCAGGCCGTTGACTACAAGCCAGAAGTTTGAGCTCTTTACCAACACCGCTTTCGACCGCTTCACCTTTATCAAGGCCGGAGCAAGCGCCGGCATCGACCAGGGGCGGGAGACGCCGGAAGGCTACGGCCAGGGCGCGGAAGGATTCGGGCGACGCTACGGCGCCGCTTTCGCCACTCAGGTGTACAGCAACTTCTTCACTCGGTTTGCCTTCCCTTCCCTGTTGCACCAGGATCCGCGCTACTTCCGCAAGGGACAGGGACGGGCCGGCCCCCGCATCGGATATGCGATATCGCGTGTGGTTGTGACCCAGGGCGACAACGGCCGGCGCCAGTTCAACCTCTCGCGAGTCCTTGGGAGCCTTTTTACCGCGGCCCTGACTAACGCCTACTATCCTGAGGAGGAGCGCACCGCAGGGCGCACCTTCGCTCGGGCTGGGCGACAGATGGCCTCAAGTGCAGCCTTGAACGTGCTGCGAGAATTCGCGCCACAACTCCGGCGCAAGATGTTTCGCAAGAGGACCAAGGAGATCCCGGCGCCGGCCGCGAAGCCGGATCAGCCTCCACCGCGTTAGCGCGGTTCTATAATCCCCGCATGCTCTCGACACGCCGCCGGTTCATGGGACAAGCCGTGATGCTTTCAGCCGCAGCCTTGAGCCCCGGGCTTCTTTCGGCTTCTCCGGAGTCCACGAAGGCTGGCGGGATTCGAACCAACGGGCCACGGCTGCGTGAAAATCTGGAAGGCCTGAGCGTGTTTGGCCGCCCGGAGGGCGGCCGCTTTGCCGATGGCGTGAGCCGGTTGGCCTATTCGGATTCCGATGTCTCCGGCCGGGCCTACGCCATGGATCTCATGCGCGCAGCGGGGCTCGAGCCTCGGATCGATCCCGCGGGCAACATTCTGGCGCGGCGCAAGGGCACGGAAGACGCGCTGCCTCCCATCCTCTTCGGCTCGCACATTGATTCCGTACCCAGTGGCGGCAACTTCGACGGCGATCTGGGCTCGCTGAGTGCCATCGAAGTGGTGCGCACGCTCAACGAACAGAAGGTCGCAACTCGCCATCCGCTGGAAGTGGTGATCTGGGCCAACGAGGAAGGTGTGGCCTACGGCAATGGACTCGACGGCAGCCGCGCTGCCGCCGGCGAACTCCGGCCCGGCGAGCTTGACCTGATGTGGAACGGAGTGAAGAAATCGGATGCGCTGCGCAAAATCGGCGGTGACCCCGAGCGCATCGCCCAGGCGCGGCGTGCGCCTGGCTCCTTCCACTGCTATGTCGAGCTGCATATCGAACAGGGGGGAACGCTGGCCAATCTGGGCGTTCCCGTTGGCGTTGTGGAAGGCATCGTTGCCATTGACCGCTATGACGCGGTGATCCGCGGCTTCGCCAACCATGCCGGCACCACGCCCATGCCGGAACGCCGCGACGCCCTCATCGCCGCCGCCGAACTCACTCTGGCCGTGCGCGAGATCGTAACCCGCGAGCCGGGACGCCAGGTGGGCACAGTGGGCGAACTGCATGTCGCGCCCAATGCTCCCAATGTGATCCCGGGGACGGTGCGGCACAGCATCGAACTGCGCGATCTATCGTCGGACAAGATTGCCCTTCTCGCGCGCGCCATCGAAGCCCGCGCGAAGGAGATTGCAGCGCGCACCGGCACCGAGATCGAGATCCGCCTCACCAGCCATCATGAGAGCGCGCTGGCCACGCCCGCCGTACAGGAAGCCATCGAACGCGCGGCGTCCGGTCGGGGCCTGCGGCATACGCGCCTGCCCAGCGGCGCAGGCCACGATGCTCAGATGATGGCCCGTCTCGGCCCTATGGGCATGATCTTCGTGCCCAGTGTGGGCGGAATCAGTCATTCGCCGCGCGAATTCACTCTCTGGCAGGACTGCGCCTGGGGAGCGGACGTGCTTCTGCGGACCGTGCTCCTTGTGGACGATCTGAAGCTGGCCTGCGCCTGAAGGCGCCGATGCCAGGATCATGCTCATGCTGAACGCGGGTCCCGCCCGGCGGGACCCTCTCTACCACCCAATGTTCGCCTCGCGCACTAACTGGAGCCTGACCCCGAACCCGCTGGCAGCAGCGCTCGAGAAACGTCGCGCGGCGGGAAAGGAAATTCTCGACCTCACCGAGTCAAACCCCACACGCTGCGGATTCGACTACGACCAGCCGGCGATTCTGCGTGCGCTGGCTCAGCCGGCGGCACTGCGCTATGAACCCGAACCCCGGGGACTGCCCCTGGCAAGGGAGGCCGTGGCCGACTATTACCGGAATCTGGCTGCACGTTCTGGCGAGGGGGTAACGTTGCCATCTGCCGAGCAAATCCTTCTCACAGCCAGCACCAGCGAGGCCTACTCCTTTGTCCTGCGCCTGCTTTGCGAACCCGGGGATGAAGTCCTGGTGCCGGCGCCCAGCTATCCGCTGCTCGAATATCTGGCCGCGCTTCAGGATGTGAAGTTGGTCCATTATCCTCTGCTCTACGATCACGGCTGGCAGATGGACCTGGCAGCGCTCGAAACCGCCCTCACGGCGCGGTCACGCGCCGTAGTGGTAGTCCATCCCAACAATCCCACCGGCTCCTTTGTGACCCCGGTGGAATCTGAGGCGCTCACCCGCCTCTGCGCTCAGCACAACCTGGCGCTGATTGCCGATGAGGTCTTCCTTGACTTTGCGCATGACGGAATTGTGCGTCCATCTTTCGTCCACGGTGACGGCGCTCTGATCTTTGCTTTGAGCGGATTATCAAAGCTCTGTGGACTACCGCAACTCAAGGTGGGCTGGATCGCGGCCTCAGGGCCGCCGGCGCTGGTGCGCCAAGCCCTGGGGCGGCTGGAAGTGATTGCCGACACCTACTTGTCGGTGAATACACCCGCCCAGCTTGCCCTGCCCGAGATCCTGGCCCACCGGCACAGATTTCAGGGGCAGATGATGTCCCGCATCAGCCGCAACCGCAGGGAACTGGATCAGCAACTGGATAGCTTTCCGGAATGTCGCGGGCTGGAGGCCCAAGGGGGTTGGTACGCAGTCATCCGCATTCCCGCGCTGCGCTCCGACGAGCAGTTCTGCCTCCACCTGCTGCGGGAACAAGGCGTTCTGGTGCATCCCGGCCACTTCTTTGACTTTCCCGGGGAAGGCCATGTAGTTACCAGTTTGATTCCCCCCTCCCCTGACTACGCAGCAGGCATCCGGCGAGTGCTGAAAGTGGCGGAGCGCTCGTGAAAACAGCCTTCACCGTAACGCCTGGTGTGGTTACTGCGATGACCCAAGTGGTAGTCCCTTTGAGTCGGGAATATGACTTTAACCCACCCCCCATCCGTGGTAACTTTACTGCCTGCAAGCACCTCGGCAGAGGCGCGGGAAGAGGCCTGTTCGACCGCCTTCCGGGGTGCCGCCCGATCCGAGAACCGTTATTGCGGCGTCCCCAGCCGGGAGGGCGGGGGTGCGCATGGGTTTGTACGCAGGGCTGGCGGAGCAGCACGGTAGCACGCACTTGCTGGCGTGTGCGGTGAACGCGTCCATGCAACCACAGGAAAGCGTCACACAGATCATGCAGTCGTCCAAGGCCCAGGAGGAACTCCTGGCGCAGTTGGAGAAGTTTCGCCGCACCATTACCGTAATGTTCACCGACATCAAGGGCTCGACCGCCTACTTTGAGAAGTACGGCGACGTGGCCGGCCTGATGATGGTGCACCAGTGCAACGACATGCTGCGCCAGATCGTGGAGTCGCACGGCGGGCGCGTGGTCAAGACCATCGGCGACGCCATCATGGCCACCTTTGAGGACTGCAAGGAATCGGTGCTGGCGGCCATGGAGATGCAGAAGGCCCTGGTCGGTTTCAACGCGCCCAAGCCCAAAGCCGACCACGTGTTCATCCGCATCGGCCTCAACTACGGCTCGGGCATCGTCAAGTCCAACGACGTGTTCGGCGACGTGGTGAACCTGGCTTCGCGGGTGGAGAGCGTGGCCGTTCCCGAGCAGATCGTGATTTCCGACACCGTCAACCAGCAGATCGCCGCGCTGGGATTGTTCCGGATCGTGCACCTGGGACGCTATCAGCTCAAGGGCAAGGAGGCCGATCGCGACCTGTTCGAAGTAGTGTGGGATGAAGCCGCCTCGGCCCGGCCGGCGGCCGCGCATACGGTGGTCACCGGGGGCGCGAAGTTTTCCGTCGTACTGCCCAAGTTCAAGCTGCAGCACGTGCGACGCGACGGCACCGTGGGTGAGGAACACCAACTCAAGGACGGCAAGCTGAAGGTCGGGCGCACCGAAGGCGACCTGCTCTTCGGCACCGACGCCAAGATGGCCACGCTGCACGGTCGTTTCTTCGTGGATCGCGGCCAGCTCTTCGTGGAAGACCTAAGCCAGGGTCTGGGTGTGTTCGTCCGCCTTATCGCCATCTATACCTTGCAGGATAAGGATGTCATCCTGGTCGGCCGCCAGATGCTGCAGTTCCGCGCCAAGGCCGACGTGATGAAGAAAGCCGCCGCCACCGGCACCACCCTGATGGACATATCCACCGCCCTGAACGATTCGGTCGCCGAACTGGTGCGCATGACGGCCCAGGGCCCCGACGAAACCGGCCGTTTCCCCATCAATCAGGAAGAAGTGACTCTGGGCCGGGCACGCGGTACTTATACATTTAACGATGACGGCTTCATGAGTGGGACGCACGCCCGCATCTATCAGCGCGGCGAAGATTTCTTTCTGGAAGATATGGGCAGCCGCAACGGCACGTTTGTGCGCGTGCGCGGCAACGCTCCGGTTCCGGTAGGGGCCGGGGTGCTCATGGGAGGACAGCTCCTGAAGGTGGTCTTGTAAGCCATGGCACAGGCTCCAGCCAAAATCGGGAAGTACGAAGTCGTCTCCACCCTGGGCAAGGGCGGCATGGGCGTCGTCTACAAGGGCCAGGACCCGATGATCGGGCGCATGGTGGCCATCAAGATGATGACCGGCGGCTTCCAGGACAATCCCGACCTGTTGAAACGGTTCTACCGCGAAGCCCAGTCCACGGGCATGTTGCAGCACCCCAACATCGTCATCGTGTACGACCTTGGGGACCACGAAGGCAATCCCTACCTGGTGATGGAGTACCTGGAAGGCGAGGGTCTGGACAAAATCATTTCCTCGCGCCGCGTCGTCTCCCTGGTGCAGAAACTGCACTACATCATCCAGGGGCTGCACGGACTGAACTACGCCCACCAGCGCGGCATTGTGCACCGCGACATCAAGCCCGGCAACATCATGGTGCTCAACGACGGCAGTGTGAAGATCGTGGACTTCGGCATTGCCCGCATGGGCGACGCTTCCATGACCCGTACCGGGCAGGTGGTGGGGACCATCACCTATATGTCGCCGGAGCAGATCAATGCCCAGGTGGTGGACGGCCGCACCGACATCTTCTCTTGCGGCGTGATGCTGTACGAGCTGGTCACCGGCAGCCTGCCCTTCGACGGCAAGGACACCGCCTCCACGCTGCTCAAGATCATCCACGAGCCTCCGCCACCGCTGAAGAACTTCCTCACCGTGTATCCGCCGGAACTCGAGGAAGCGCTGCACCACGCCCTGGCCAAGGACCGCGAAGAGCGCTACGCCACCGCGGAGGATTTTGCCTTCGACCTCTCGCGCATCCAGGAGTCGCTCAAGAAGCAGATGGTGAGCGAATACGTCGTCAAGGCCAAAGACTCCATCGAGAAGGCGGAGCTGGGCAAAGCCAAGGAACTGCTGCAGCAGGTACTGCGGGTGGATACGCAGCACGGCGTGGCCAAGGAACTGATGTACGAGGTGCAGCAGAAGCTGCAGAAGCAGGCGCGCGGCGAGCAGATCCGCCAGCTCCGGGCCCACGCCGAGGACGCCATCCAGCAGAAGTCCTACGCGGATGCGCTCTCCTACCTCGACCAGGCGCTCACTCTGGACAAGAGCAACAGCGAATTGACTTCCCTGCGCGACCAGGTGCGCGACGCTCAGGACAGGAAGAAGAAGCTCGATGACGCCCTGCGCCGGGCCGAATCCGCCCAGCTGATGGGCGACCTGGAAGCCGCGGCCAAGGCCGTGGCCGACGCGCTGGCCGCTGAACCCGGCAACTCCCAAGCCAAGGCCTTGGAAGCCGCCATCTCCAAGGAACTCGAAGAAACCCGCAAGCAGCGTGAGGTACAGGGATACCTGGAAGAGGCGCGCAAGAGCATCTCCGCCCGCAAGTTCACGGCGGCCTTTGACGTCCTCACCAAGGCGGAGCATCTCGACCCGGCGAGCCCCGAGGTGCACGCGCTCAAGAGCCTGGCCAGTTCCGGTCGCGATCAGGAAAGCCGCCGCCGCGATCTGGAGAAGCTGACCGGGGAGATTCAGGATCTGCTCAACACAGACAACTATGTAGCCGCGTCGGAAAGGGCGGAAGCCGCCCTGCAGAAGTTCCCCAGCGACCCGGGCTTGCTCAAACTGAAGGCGCTCGCCGACCGGCAGCGCGAGACCACGGAGAAGAGGAAGTTTGTCGAGGAGCAGGTGGCCGCCGCCAACAAACTGGTAGCCGAAGGCAAGGCCGCGGACGCTCTTGCCGTTCTGGAAAAAGCCGTCCAGAAGATGCCCGGCGAGCGGCGCCTCACGTCGCTGCTGGCGGTGGTGCGCGATTCCGCCGAGCGGGAACAAACCGAGCAGCGCAAAAACCTCTACATCCACCAGGCCAAGGAGGCCATCGCCCGGAAAGACTACGCGGCAGCCGTCAAGGTTCTGGAAGAGGCCACGGACGAAGTCGAGGGATCGGCCGAGATCAACGACCTGCTGCAGTTCGCCAAGGACGAAGCCGCCACTCAGGTCAAGCGCAAGACCATTGATGCGGCCGCCGAAGAGTCGCAGCGCCTGGTCGGCGAAGGCGAATACGAGAATGCCGTGGCGCTGCTGGAATCCACCATGAAGCACACTCCCGACGAGGAGTTGCGCGTGCTGCTCACCGACGCCAAACGCCACGTCGATGAGTTCAAGCGCAAGGTGGAAGCCGCCATCAGCCGCGCGCAGCGCCTGCTGGAGTCCCGCAAAATCGACGACGCCGTGAAGTTCCTCGAAGGCCAGCCCAAGGCCTTCGCGCGCTCTTCCGCCTTTACGGGTGTGCTGGAAAAGGCGCGGGCCGAGCAGGACCAGATGAAGGGTGTGGC
>JBOGLL010000033.1:0-3149 GCA_050746065.1 Terriglobales bacterium
CGAGCGCGGCGCGTTTACCGGCGCCACCGGCACTAAACGCGGGCGCCTGGAGGCGGCGGGCGCGGGCACCATCGTGCTCGACGAAATCGCTGCGCTCACCCTGTCTATGCAGGCCAAGGTGCTGCGCGTGATCGAGGAAAAGCGCTTCGAGCGCCTGGGCGGCACACGCACCGTGGCCGTGGAAGCCCGCATCATCGCGCTGACCAACCTTGATCTCGAGCGCGCCGTGGCCCGCGGCAGCTTTCGCCAGGACCTTTTCTACCGCCTCAACGTGATTCCGCTGGCGGTGCCGCCGCTGCGCGAACGGCGGGCTGATGTCCGTCCCCTGGCGCAGCATCTGCTGGCACAGCTTGCGGAGGTGCATCGTCGCCCGGAGTTGAGGCTGTCGGCGGCCGCCCTCGCGGCCCTCGAGAGATACGATTTTCCGGGCAACGTTCGCGAACTGCGCAACCTGCTGGAGCGCGCTGTGGTGTACGCGACGGGGCCAGAAATCCAGCCGGAGGATTTTCCTGCTCACCTGCGTGACGCGGGAGGAGGCGCCGGCAAGCCGTCGAAGTTGTCGCTGCGCGAGCTGGAGCGCGCGCACATCGCCGAGATCCTGGACTTCACCCGGGGTCGCAAATCGAAGGCGGCCGCGATCCTTGGGATCAGCCGGAAGGCGTTGCTGGAGAAGCGGAAGCGGTACGGGCTGGACTGAGACCTGCGCCCGACTCTCTAGCTGGCGGCTCGCGTGGGGATGTCCGTGGGAGCCAGACGCTGTGCCCAGGGCGCCAGCGTGCGAATGTAGGCGTCCACAGTCTGCAGTTCGGCAAGATAGATGCGGCGACCGGTGTGCTGCGAAATCTCCTCCAGCATGGTTTCCACTTCGATGGCGTGCAGCGAATCGAACAGCGATTCTTCCACCACTGTGCCTTCCCACAGCCGGTCTTCCGGACGCATCAGATGCGCGGGAATACCGGTGGCGCGCTCCAAATCCTTGAGGAGAGAAATCACGGCTTCCAGCGACAGGTCTGAAGCGGCGTAGAACGTCTGATAGAACGCTTCCGGCTCGAGAGGCGGGCGTTGGGACACGCGGCGGCGGCGAATCAGTTGCAACAGCCAGGGGATGAACCACACCCCGAAGGCCACCAACCCCACCAACAACAGAATGGCCAACGCGATTCGCACGATGACACCTGGACGTGCTGATTGTATCCGGCGGCGGGCATCGGCGTCTTTCTCCGCCCGGCTACAATCGCTTGACTTCTTCGAGGTGAAACAATGAAGAAGATTTTCTGCATCCATGATGGAAGACGACGCGGTGCTCACGCCCGAGGGCATGAAGTATTTTCTGCCGCGACAAACGGAATGGTACCTCGTCCAATAGTCATGAATCTGCTCATTGTCGCCGCCCTGGTCCTGTTGCTGGGCACTCCCGCTCGGGTTGCTGCCCAGCAAGCAACGCCTTCCCCCGCGCCCCAACCTCTTGATGACGGCTGGCCCACGGCGAGCGCAGGGCCCGCAGGCCTTTCGACGGAGCGCCTTGCAGCGATGGAAAAAGCCATTCGCGCGGGAGAGTTCAAGAAGATAACCAGCGTGCTGATCGCCCGCGACGGCAAGCTGATCTACGAGAGCTACTTCGACGAGCCGGGAGTGGACGGCCTGCGCGACACGCGCTCCGCCACCAAGACCATCACCGGAATGCTGGTGGGCATCGCCATCGACCGGGGAGCGCTGGCGGGAGCCGGCGTGCCGGTGCTGCCTTTCTTCAAGGACCTAGGGCCGTTCCAGAACCCGGACGCGCGTAAGGACAAGATCACGGTAGAAGACTTTCTCACCATGAGTTCCAGCCTGGAATGCAACGACTGGAACGATTTTTCCCGCGGCAACGAAGAGCGCATGTATCCCATCGAGGACTGGCTGAAGTTCACGCTCGACCTTCCCGTCCGCGGCCTCCCCTGGTCGCCGAAGCCCAAGGCCGGACCGCGGGCGCGCAACTTCAGTTACTGCACGGCGGGCGTGTTCACGCTCGGCCAGGTGGTGGCGCGGGCCGCAAAACAACCCGTGGACGAGTTCGCCGCGCAACACCTCTTCGCGCCGCTCGGCATCCAGGAGGCCGAGTGGCCGTACTCCCCACTCGGATTGGCGATGACCGGCGGGGGGTTGCGCCTTCGCAGCCGCGATCTGTTGAAACTGGCGCAGTTGTACGCGGACGGTGGCGTGTGGAACGGGAAGCGCGTGGTGCCCGAACCGTGGGTGAAGTCCTCCATCCGGCCGCATGCCCGCATTGATGATTCGACCGAGTATGGCTACCTGTGGTGGCTGAAAACCTGGAAGTCCGGCGAGAAGCAGTTCCCTTCCTTTTACATGACGGGCAACGGCGGAAACAAAGTGGTGGTGTTGCCTGACCTGAGGATGGTTGTGGTCCTTACCAGCACGAACTACAACACCCGGGGCATGCACGAACAAACCGACAAGCTGCTCACGGACTTCATTCTTCCTGCGGTTCAGCGATAGGACACTGGCAGACGGCGCCCTTGCCTGTTACCTTGATTGCCCGTGAAGCTGCACATCGCCTGGATCGGAAAGACCAAGAACGACGCCATTGATTCGCTCACCCGCGATTACCTGAAGCGGCTGTCGCGCTACGCGGGCACGGAGTCGCACGAGCTGGCGAGCGAAGAGGCGTTGCTCAAGCTGGTGGAGAAATCCGCGGGACGCACGCGCCCGGTGTTCGTCATGCTGGATCAGGGCGGACGGTTGTTCACTTCCGAAGACTTTGCCGAACTGCTGCGTGACCAGCAGAACCGCGGCGCGCAGAACCTGATCTTCGCCGTCGGCCCGGCGGACGGCTTCCAGCAGTCCACGCGCCACACGGCCGATCTGGTGGTCTCCTTCGGCAAGATCACCCTCAGCCACGAACTCGCGCGCGTGGTGCTGCTCGAACAGCTCTACCGGGGATTTACAATCCTCAGCGGGCATCCGTATCACCAGGGGCACTGAGGTTTCCGGTTTCTCGTTTCTGGTTGGTCGAGAAACGAGGAATGAGAAACCAGGAACGCTATGAATGACGTTCGTCGCGGCCTGATCATCGTGCACACCGGCCCGGGCAAGGGCAAGACCACGGCCGCCATGGGTACGGCATTGCGTGCTGTGGGCCAGGGCATGAA
>JBOGLL010000034.1:0-3809 GCA_050746065.1 Terriglobales bacterium
GGCCGGCCTCGACTCCAACTTCTTTGAAGGTGCCATTGCGCTGGTTGCGGTAGAGCTTGTTGGGTTGGGTGTCGTTGGCCACCAGCAGGTCGGGCCAGCCGTCCTGGTCGTAGTCGAGCAGGGCGACGCCCAGCGACTTCGAACTGGTGTCGAAGATGCCGCTGGCGGCGGTGACGTCCTCAAATGTCCCGTTGCCGCGATTGTGGAAGAGCCAGCAGGTTTCTCCGCGGTAGGCCTCGGGCGTGCAGTAGGACTTGTGCTTACTGTCGAGGCTGCAGAAGACGTCGTGCTCGGCCGACCATTTCACGTAATTGCAGACGAACAGATCCAGCAGGCCGTCGCGGTCAAAGTCGAACCACAAGGCCGACGTGCTGAAGCTCTGCTTGCCTGCAAGGCCGCTGGCGCGCGTGACGTCCACGAACGTTCCCTTCCCGGTATTGCGGAACAGGCGGTTCTGTCCGACGCAGGTGATCAGGATGTCGGGATAGCCGTCGTTGTTGTAATCTCCAACGGCAACGCCCATGCCGTACATTTCGACGTCCAGCCCGGCCTTTTTGGTGACATCAGAAAACGTGCCGTTGCGATCGTTGCGATAGAGCTTGAGCGTGCTGCGCTGGCGCTTGTGGCCGGGCCAGTCCATGCCGTTCACCAGCAGGATGTCCTGCCAGCCGTCGCCGTCGTAGTCGAGGAACGCGCAGCCGGAGCCCAGGGTTTCAGGCAAGAGCTTGCCTCCGAAGGCGCCGCTGTTGTGCTGGAACTGGATGCCGGCCGGCGTGGTGACATCAACCAGACGAAAACCGGGAGCGGATGTTTCCTGAGGAGAACCAGCCAGGGCTTCGGGCAGCGACCGAGAAACCGCCGCGACAGCAGCCAGGCCGCTAAGGAATGTCCTGCGGTTCACGGCAGGTTGGCCAGCCCATTGCGGATGGCGTAAGTAACGAGTTCGGCGGCCTTGTGGATTCCCAGTGTGTCCATGATGTTGGCGCGATGCACCGCCACGGTGTTCACGCTCAGGTCGAGCAGGCGGGCGATCTCCTTGTTGGACTTTCCGTCCACGATGAGTTGCAGCACCTCGAGCTCGCGGGCGGTGAGTCCGCGATTGCGCTCGCCCTTGAGCGCGGCCGGGCGGGAAAGCTGGGGATCCAGCACGGTCTCGCCGGCGGCCACCTGCCGGATGGCGGCGGGAAGTTCCACATCAATGGCGTTTTTCAGCAGATACCCGCGCGCGCCGGCGTCGAAAGCCTGCTTCACCCAGGTTTCTTCCGAATGCATGCTCAGCATGAGAATGGCGGTCTGCGGCAGCATCTCGAGAATGCGGCGCGTGGCCACGAGTCCGGAGATTCCGGGCAAGACGCAGTCCATGACCACGACCGCGGGACGTAGCTCGCCGGCCAGCCGGACGGCTTCGCTTCCGTCGCCCGCTTCTCCCACGATCTCCATGTCCGCTTCGTCCTGGAGCATGCGACGGAAGCCGCTGCGCACCAGGCTGTGATCGTCAACCAGCAGGACGGTGATCTTATCGGGCATCCTGTTTTTCTCGTGGGACGCTTAACCGAACCAGCGTACCACCCTCGGCGGGCTGCAGGAACTCGATGTGCCCGCCCAGCAGTTCGGCGCGCTCGCGCATGGCCACCAGTCCGATGCCATGCTTCGAAGGCGACGCCGTGAATCCCTTGCCGCGGTCTTCCACTTCGAGTTCCAGGGCCGCCGGCAGGAAGCGCATCCGCACCCACGCCTGCCGGGCGCCGGAGTGGCGGGCTACGTTGTTCAGGGCTTCCTGCAAGACGCGATACACGTGAATGCCGACGCTGCCATTCACCGGAAACGGTGTTCCCGACTTCTCATAACTAATAAGGACGCCGGTTTGCTTCTCCACCGTGGGGATGTACCAGTCGAGCGTGCTCTCCAGGCCTGCCTGATCGAGCATGCTGGGATGCAGCGCCTGCGACAGACTGCGCACCTTGTCGAGCGCCGACTGGACGATCTCGCGCACCTCCCGAATCTCTGCGCGGACCGGAGACCCTTCGGGAGAATGGCTGCCGGCGCGGCCCAGCATGGCGCCTACAGCAGTCAGGATCTGGCCGAATTCGTCGTGCAGTTCGCGCGAGATGGAACTCAGGGTGGACTCCTGGGTCGAAATCAGCGTTTGCGCCAGTTCGCTGCGCTGTTCCGAGAGTTCTGCTACCTGCGAGAACAGCCTGCGGTTGGAGCGCATCACGTAAAGGCTGGTGAGCAGGATCGCCGTCAGCGTGGCCGTGAGAAAGATGTAGACCTGCCGCTGAACGCGGTCATAGATTTCGGCGATCTGTTGGGCCGCACGTTCTTCGTTCTCGTTATTTTGGACAAGCAGCCGCGCAATCGCCGCACTCAGCGCCGCCTGGCGTGCCTGTAAGGAAAGCCGGATCTGCGCGCGTGCTTCGTCCTCCTTGCCCTCGCGGGCCAGAGCAAAGGTGCGGTCGGCGGCATCCCAGAACTGCGCCACCGAATTCTCCAGATACTGCCGCTGCTCTGGAGTGCGGTGGACCACGGCGAACTGTTCCTCGAGGCGCAGAGCATCCGTCAGGTCGGTGCGGATCCGCTCGAACTGCGCCTGCCAGGCAGTGAGCGGATAGGGCTCGTCACTGTCGAGCATGTCGCGCATGGCCATCCCCAGGGCGTTGAGATCGTTCTGGATCCGCAGAAGCTGAAGGGAATCCTTGCGGCTGCGGTCGGCCAGTTCGGTCTGTAGCGTCCGCAGGCCGGAGATCTGCTCGATGATGTAGGACGAATACGCAACCACCGCAGCGACGGTGACGATCAGCCCGAGCAGCAGGCCTGCGGTTGGGGAGCGCCGAGCGTCAGCCGGACTGGCCATACTTAGACGATATTATCGCAGCGGAAGGCCCCGCCCGGACCAGCCTAGGACCTTACCGGGCTTCGTCGAAGCGCCACGCCCGCCAACGCCCACACTCCCAGCGCGATGTACTCGTATCCACGGAAGCTGCCGGGAACGAAGGGAAGCAGCTTGATGGCGATCAGTGCCAGGCTGACTGCAATGCCCAAAGCTGCGATCATCCGGTTGCGGGTGTTCTTGTCCATGCAGAAGAATGCGGCGCATGCCGCCAGCCAGCCGCTGGCGCTGGCCAGCGAGCCCACTTCGGTCACCGGCACCAGGATGGCATCGCCCAGGAACGCCATGGCCGCGGTCGCTGCTCCCACGGCCAGCACCGCCGCACCCGGAGTCTGACGGTGCGCATGGATCTCCGCGAAGCGCGCATCCACCAGCCCGCGCCGGCCGAGTCCGAACAACAACCGGGTGGCCGCCAGAAAGTTGCCGTTGAACACCTTCATCAGCGACAGCAGCGCCGCCGCCAGGATCAGGTTCACGATGGTGCGCGATCCGAAGGTGCGCTCGAAGGCCACGGCCGCAGCCATGCGCTCGTGGATGAGTTGCGGCCAGGGATGCACCCATGCGACCAGCGCGATCACCGCGGCGTAGAACACCGTGGCCACTAGCAGCGCCGCAAAAATGGCCCGCCAGAACCCTGGCGGGCGGAATTGCGGGTTGGCTTCCTCCGAACACTTGGCGATGGCCTCGAATCCGGTCATGAAGTAGGGGACGATCTGCAACGTCAGGAGAATCGACACCAACGGCGCGTGGCTGAACAGCGGCACCCAGTTGCGAGCGCTACCCTCCGCTGCACCCAGCGATCCGAACACCAGGAACAGGGCCAGCAGGCCGAACGTGGTCCAGTTCTGGAAGGTGGCGCTGGCGCGCACGCCGCGGTAATTGATCAGCGTGATGATGGCCGTCATTGCCAGCCCGATAA
>JBOGLL010000035.1:0-9802 GCA_050746065.1 Terriglobales bacterium
CCCATCGACTACCTGGTTTACGTCATTCTTTGCCTCATCTGGGGCACCACCTGGATGGCCATCCGCGTTCTGGTGCGCGATGTGTCGCCACTGTGGGCGGCAGGCGTAAGGTTCGTTCTGGCGGCACTGCTGCTGGCGGTGACTCTCGCTCTGCGCCGGACCACGCCCATCCGCGGCGCCCGCCAGTGGCGCACCACCCTGATTCTCGGCTTCACCATGGTGGCCATCCCTTACGGACTGCTGTTCTGGGCCGAGCAGCACATCAACTCCTCGATGGCGGCGGTGATGTATACCAGCGTGCCGCTCGCGGTCTCGCTGCTTACGCCGCTGATGACCCACGATCGCGTCCCCCGCGCCGCCGTTTTCTGCATGGTGGTGGCCATGGGCGGGATCGGAGTGCTGTTCTCAGGCGCGCTGGCCGTCTCCCGCAATTCGCTTCTGGGCGGCGTGGCCATGCTGGGTGCCGTGGCTTCCACTTCCTGGTCCATCGTCTTCGCCAAGACCGAACTGCACGACATTGACCCCTGGGCGGCCACCGCCTGGCAGACCATCTTCGGCGGAGCGGTACTGCTCGCGCTGGGAGGCGCGCTGGAGCGCGGACGCCCCGACACCTGGACGCCCGCTGCCATCGCCGCACTGCTGTTCCTGGCCATCATTGGAACCGCCGTGGCGTTTGCCCTGTACTATTGGTTGCTCAAGCGGGTGCGGCCCTATCAGGCCGCCTCAATGAGCCTGGTGATTCCCGTGATCGCCATCTTTGAAGGCGCCTTGCTGCTGGGCGAAGCCATTCCTGCCAGCATGATCGCGGCGTCCGTCCTGGTGCTGTTGTCGGTGGCTGTGCTGCTTCGGGTGCAGAGCGTAGGAATCGAGACCTTCAAGCTCACCGGGGACTGGAAGTGAGCCCGGAATATACCCTGGCATTGATCGCCTTGGGCTGCTTCGCCGGAGCCGTGGGAGCGCTGGCCGGCATCGGCGGCGGCATCATCATCACGCCGCTGCTGGCGATCTACTTTGGACTGCCTCTCCACCACGCTATCGGCGTGAGCTTGCTCGCGGTAATCGCCACCTCCAGCGCCACCTCGGCCGTCTATCTGCAAAAACACCTCTCCGATCTGCGTCTGGGCATGAGCCTGGAGCTGGCTTCGACGATCGGCGCCGCGGCCGCGGCCGTCGCCGCCGGATACTTGAGCCGGAGGGCGGTGGCAGTGCTGTTCATTGTCTTCCTGCTGTACAGCGCGTCCAATCTGCTGCGACGCGCCGGGTTTCTCCTGCGCCATTCAGTCGATACCAGCGCAGCGCCGGGCAATGCGGCAACCGCCAACGTCCCACACGACTATCAGCCGCGGCGCTACCCGCTGGGTCTGGCGGCGTCGTTCGTAGCCGGCATTCTCTCCGGGCTGCTGGGCATTGGCGGAGGCCCGGTAAAGGTTCCGGTGATGTACCTCTGGATGGGAGTGCCGCTGCAGGTCGCCACCGCCACCAGCAACCTCATGATCGGCGTGACGGCCGCGGCCAGCGCCTACATTTACTACGGCCGCGGCGACATACCCGTGGCCACGGCAGCGCCGCTGGTAGCGGGAGTATTTTTGGGTTCCATCTTGGGAGCGCGGATCTCGCCCCGCGTGCGCCCGGTCTACATCCTGCTGTTGCTGGCGGGAGTGACCCTGTTTCTTGCGGTGCAGATGTCTTTGAAGGTTTATTCGGGGATGTTTTAGTGGAGCGCAACCACACTACCGACCGCATCGTGGCCTGGGTGCTTCGCCTGGGTGCCTATGGCTCGTTCGCCCTGTTGCTCCTGGGCTTGGCTTTGGGTATCGCCTTGCCCGGCCCGGCAGCCATCGCGGTGACCCAGGCCGCGGTCATCGTTCTACTGGCCACGCCGCTGATGCGAATCGTGGTGTCGCTGATCTCGTTTGCCCGGGAAAAGGAGTGGAAGTACGTCCTGATCTCGGCGGGAGTGCTGGGAATCGTGGTGGGAGCGTCGCTGCTGGGTAAGGTGCTCCACTGAAAAACAGAAGGCGATGCGCGGCTCGAGGGGCCGCGTTATGAGGGCGAGATTACCGTCCCAGGGAAGCTGCCACCCGGTCCAAGGCACCCTGGATGCGCTCCAGTTCGCCCTCCACCTCGTGGTCAAATTCCTCGGCCGGCCCAGTAGGACGGTCCTGGCGTCCCAGGTACCACTCCGGACCACGGCTCTGGCGCAGGCTGTAAGCCAGCACCGCCAGGCTCCCCAGTCCGATCATGGGCAGATACCACTTGCGCATACCCTTCTCCCTTGCAATTCTCCTACCACTCATTCCATAAGACGCCGGACCGGTATCAGAAGTTGCAGCAGGGCAAGTTATTTCTTCGTTAACAGGGCCGAAACCCGCCAAATATGCGCCTTTCACGACTACCCCACCATCGTGCCGGCTGCGGGTAACCACACCGAGGTAACCGACCCAGGTTACAGATTTAGGAATCCCGGGTTACAGGAATTGATGGAAAACCGCTGCACACCGGAGGTGAAGTACTTTGCCCGCAGCTCAGGACCGCGAGAACAACCGGCTTATCAGCCCCCGCGAGCGGGCCGTTGAAAACCCGAGTTCCGCGAGCACCGGGTTGATCTCGGCCTGGGACGCGGGCTGCGCGTCCTTGCGCAGGCGGATCATCTCCTGGAACGACGTAAACCGGTCCAGGCAGTTCAGGCAGTCCTTGATGTGGGCTTCGGCGAGCTCCCGCTCCCGCCAGGTGGTTTGCCCGTTCACCAGGTTGTTGAAGGTCTTCCAGGGGAGACACGGGTCGGACTTCGTCTTGGCAGCCGCTTCCAGCAGGTGGACCACCGAAGCCCGAAGCACCTCTGCACCCGCTCCCGGCAATACCTGAGCGAGCTTTTGATCGGCAATGCCCTGGACGGCCTGCGCGGTGGCCGCTGCGTTGGCCACCATGGCGGCAATCTGGGTAGCGTCGTAACCCTTCAGCCAGAGCCAGAGCATCTCGCGCTCCACCAGGCTGAGGTCTTTGGTCACCTCAACGTACTTCTCGACGGGGATAGCCGGAGCCGGAAGACGCGTCACTTCGCGCCCGTAAGCGAACAGCAGGTCGCGGAAGGCCATCAGGAACTCGCGCTCATTGGAAAATTGCAGGCCGGTGAACCAGGCGGAATCGCGCGCCCGCCGGAAGAACGCGGTGAGATGCTGGCCGATCTCCGGCGCCAGAGCGGGGAAGTAGTTTAGCAGCATGCGGCAGGAGAGCTCCCGATAGTCGCGAACGAACTCCAGCCATCCCCGCGGCTCGCCGCGGGCACAGTCTTCCGCCATGGTGAAAACGGTTCTAACCACAGGTGTCGGGTCTCAGATATCAGGAGGCAGGATGCAGCAAGCGGAAACCACCAGGCAAGGTCCAACCAGCTAACAGGGGACTGCGGGCATCCGCCTGCCTTCTGCGGCCTTCCTTCTGCTTGCCCGCATCAATTCGTCTGTGGAGGCGGAGTTAGCACCGGCCGTTCCAGTTTGCGGCTGCGCGAATTTACCGGAACCAGCTCGCGCCCGGTACGTCGAAGGCGTTGTTCTTCGAGCACCAGGGGACGCTGAAGCACCATTTCCACGGCTGTTCCGGTCTCCAGGCGGACCTCGTCGCCACGGCTGATCAGGCCGATGAGCAATCCAGCGGCTCCGCCCGCCAGGCCGCCGACGGCTGCACCCTTGCCTCCGCTGGCTGCTGCGCCGATCACTGCCCCGGTGGCGGCCGTGCCGGCGGCCGTGGCCACGTCCCGGCCCTTGGTTCCGCCGGCCTCGATCGTGCCCTCGTCCTTCTTCACCGTGGTCTTATCGGCGCCGGGAATGTTATCCAGCGTCCCCGGCAGCGAGACGGTGTAGCCGTTGGGGAAGATCATGGTGCGGAAATGCAGCAGCAGCTCAGCCCGTCCTTTAAGGCGCGGCGAGCGTTTTACCGCGCTCACCACTCCCTGCACGTAGGTGCCAGCCGGGATCAAGATCTGGTCGTCCTGCGTGATCGGGAAGGTGGTTTCCAGATAGACGTTGTCGCCCACCCGCGCGTTTTTCGTGGAGACCGCCTGCTTGAGGACCAGCGGGACCTTGGTGCCGGCAGAGACGGTGATGGTCTCCGGAGCCGGTTCTTCCGCGGCGTCAGGCTCTGTGGCTGCTTTCGGGGTTGTAACGGCTTCGGGAACAGCGGGCGCCTTCTCCGCGGCCGCAGCCTCCGGAGACTTGGACGCAGCGGGCTCGGAGGGGTCTTGCGCGACCAGGGTGGTTACTGTGAGGAAGAGAACCAGGACAGGGCGCATAACAACCTCCGCTGCATTCACGTTATATCAGGCTGGGGAGCTTCGCCAACAGGCTAGCGGGATGAGATGCCGGGCGGGCGGTTGCGGTTGGCTTCTCCGCCAGTTCCGTCCCTCGCTGTGTGGCGCCGACCACGCCCTTGGGCGCCCAGGCGTCCACGATGGCCCTGGCCATGCCTGCGAGGAGCAGGTAGGCCTGGTTGTCGGCCATCCAGCGCTGGTCCTGGTTGTCCCAGGTGAAGATGGAAATCACGATGGGCCCGGTTTCCGTATACGCCAGCGCTACCTCGTTCTTCACGTCATCCAGCTCGCCCAGCTTGGCGGCGATGCCGGAGCGCACTTCGGTAGTATCGGCCGTTTCCAGGTAGCGGGCGATCATCTGGCGCGACTGCTGGTTCTTCATGATCTCGATCATGCGCGTGCACAGCTTGGCGTCGCCCAGGTCACACGCTTCGATGGACTCGAGCACGGCCGCCATCTCCCGCGCCGTGGTCTTACCCAGGCCGAACTGCTTCTGGTCCTCCGGCATGGGGCCTTCGGCCTTGCGGTAGACCTTCTTGTAGAGATAGGTGTTTTTCAGGCCCATCGCCGCCGAGCGCGCGTTGACCGCCGGAATCCCCACCTGATCGATCACCAAGTTGGCGGAAGTGTTGTCGCTCAGGGTCATCATGAGCACGATGGCGTCCTCCAGCGTGAACTGCGCGCCCGGCCGCAAGAACTGAAGGATGCCCGAGCCCGGGACTTTATCTTCTTCCCGCAGGACGATCTTGTCGGCCAGGCTCCGCTTGCCCGCTTTCACCTGCGCAAATGCCTCGACCATGATGGGCAGCTTGATCACGGAGGCTGTTTGCACGGGGCGGTGGGCGTCAATGGCAACGGTAGTGCCGGTCTTCAGATGCTTGGCGTACAGCGCTACTTTTCCGTGATGGGCACGCACCATGGCTTCGAGTTGTTGCTGAAGGTCGGCGGCGACGGCGGGAGCTGTGAGCAAAACGATGATCAGGGTCCTATGCACGGTCTTCCTCATGGTCTTCGAGTCTTCAATACAAGAGGTATTTCTCTCGTATCTCAAGGAACTTCTGCATATCGACACGCCACTCCTCCGCGATGGCACGGGGATCGCGGCCGGCAGTCACGGATTCCATGACACGCGTGTTGGCGAACAGGTCGCTGGTGCGCTCCAGCTTGTAGTCGGCTGGAAACAGCTTCAGCAACGCCGAGGTCAGTTCCACGCCGAGCAGCGGCGCGTCGAGCAGGCTGCGATCCGTGAGTGTAATCCGAACCCCGCGGCAGGCCTGGCCGGCGTACTGGCTGGACGTGGGCGTGAATTCGGTGGCGGCGAAGCGCACTCCCGAAATCTGTCGCTGATTGAGGTAATCGGCGAGCCGAGGTCCATCCACCCAGGGCGCGCCCATCAGCTCAAAGGGCGTGTCTGTTCCCCGGCCGACGGAGACGTTGGACCACTCCACCAGAGCCACGCCGGGATACAGCGTCGCCTGGGTCAGACTGCGCAGGTTAGGGGAAGGATTCACCCAAGCCAGCGCTGTTCGGTCGAACCACTGCTCGCGCCGCCAGCCCTCCATCGGAACCACGGTCAGCCTGGCGTTGATCTTGCGCTCGGCGTTGAAGAGCCGCGCCAGTTCGCCGAGCGTCATGCCGTGGCGGACGGGAAGCGCGTGGTAGTTGATGAAGCTGGCTTTGCCGGCATCAGAGAGTGGACCCTGCACGATCGAACCGGTAATCGGATTGGGGCGGTCGAGGACGATGATCTCCGTTCCTGTCTGCGCAGCCGCTTCCAGGAAATAGCCCATGGTCGTCGTGTAGGTGTAGAAACGGGCGCCTACGTCCTGCAGATCGATTACCACCGCGTCCAGCGTCTTCATGACCTCAAGCGGCGGACGGCGTTGCGCGGCGTTCGCGCCATAGACGCTGTGGACGGCCACGCCGGTTGCGGCATCGCGCGAGTGCGCGATGTCCATGGTATCGAGTTCGCCCATAGCGCCGTGCTCGGGCGCGAAGATGACGGTAACCTTCACCCCAGGCGCCTCCGCCAGCACGTCGATGGTTCGATGGCCTTGCGAATCCCGGCCGGTCTGGTTGGTCAGCACGCCGATGCGGCGCTCCTTCCCATCGGGCGCGCGCAGAGCGTCAAAGTTGCGCTCCTCCAGGACATCAATTCCCGTCCTTACCCGTGTGCCCGGGACGGGTCGAATGCCGAGAGCATGCGCTACCGCGTCGGCCACATCCCGGCGCAACGCCTTGGCCGACTTGCCGCCTTTGGGATGCACGACGTTCGTCAGCAGCACGATGTAGGTTTGCGACTTGGGATCGATCCACAGCGAGGTGCCTGTGAATCCCGTGTGTCCGAACGAGCCGATTGGGAAATACTTGCCGCGCGGACTGGAGTAGGGAGATTCGATATCCCAGCCCAAGCCGCGCTGGACACTTGCACCCCGTGGCTGCTGCGGTGTGGTCATGAGTGCGACGGTTTCCGGTTTCAGGACACCCGCGCCGCCGTCGAGGATGGCCTGGGCGAAGCGGGCGACATCGTCAGCGGTTCCGAACAGACCCGCGTGCCCGGCCACGCCGCCCATGCGGCGGGCCGTGGGATCGTGCACCACGCCGCGCAGCATCGCGCCGCGCTCGTCGGGTTCGGTGGGCGCGATGCGAGCCTTCCATTCGGCCGGAGGCTGGAAGCGCGTGTGCGCCATCCCGAGAGGCTGAAAAATGTGCGTTTCGGCATACTGCTCGAGCGGCATCCCGGTCACACGCTCCACCAACACGCCGAGCACGACGAAGTTGATGTCGCAGTAGACGAAGGTTTCCCCCGGCGGGTGCTCCGGCTTCTCAGCCCAGGTGCGGCGCAGGGCTTCGTCACGACCCTGCCAGGGCTCGGTGAGGTCGAGGTCCGGCCGCAATTCCGAAAAATGAGTGAGCAACTGGCGAACCGTGATGGCTTCTTTTCCATTGCGGGCAAACTCGGGCAGATTGCGGGCCACGGGGTCGTCGAGCTGGAGTTTGCCGCGCTCCACCAGTTGCATCACCGCCGTGGCCGTGACTATGGGTTTCGTGAGCGAAGCTAGGTCGAAGACCGTGTCCAGCGTCATGGGCTCGCGCCTGGGCACGAGGGCTCGACGGCCGTAAGCCTTCTGATACAAAACTCGGCTCTTTTGCCCTACGACGAGGGCCGCGCCCGGAATCTTGCCCGCGGAAACGGCCTTCTGGATCACTCGATCCACGCCGGAGAAGCTGTGTGGCGCTGCCTTCGTTGCCGTTGTTTGAGCAAACGAGCCGAGCGGAAGAAGATGGAGTAAGAGAGCTAGGAATAGGGGCGGGTTGGATGGACGAGCCAAGATTCGCTCGACGGCGAGTGTGGTATAAAGCCGGAACAAAAGCAAGCTGCGGTGTCTGACGTGCCCACGGTTCAATCCCGCTCCCTTCGGCGATCTGAAAGTGCTAGCAAGGCTGCCTTGCGATTGATCCTGCTGGCATTGATGTTGTTTGTGGTGCTTGTATTCCTTTTGATCTTCGTCTTGCCGCTGTTTGCAAATCTGTTCGCCGGCCTTGGTGTGGAAATACCCATCTCTGCAAACTGGCTTAGCATCCTGCCAGCCTGGGTCCTAGTCGTTCTTGTGATTCTCGTTCCGCTCCTTTCCTTCATCGCTCTGATACTCGTGCTCTGGAAGCTTCTGCGCCGTCTGTCAAACCAGTAACCGAGTGGGAACTCAGTGCCATTGTCTCGTTCGCTGCTGCGCTATCATGGCGAAGTCGGCAATCTCATGCGGGGCGACTCCGCGCTGAAAGCCACGACCACGACGTCCGCCTATCTTCCAGCCGCGTCTTTCAACGACCAGGACCGCGTCTTTGCGCGCGCGTTTGCGGTTCTCGGGAAGGGAATCACTGACTGCGCTTTCCCCGGCGCCACGGTTGCTATTACGCACGAGGGAAGGCTGGTCGCGCTAAAGGGCCTGGGCCGATTCACGTATGAGCCCGGCAGTCCTGAGGTGAGAGCCGAGACCGTCTTCGACCTGGCGTCCGTTTCCAAGGTGGTGGCCACAACGGCCATGGGCATGATTCTCCACGAGCGCGGGCAGCTTGACCTGGAAGCGCCGGTCGCCGGCATCATTCCCGAGTTCGCCTCCGGCGATGCCCGTCGGCGCATGGTGACATTGCGCATGCTGCTGGCCCATTCCTCCGGACTTCCCGCCTATCAGCAATTGTTTGAGAAAGCGCCAACGTGCGAAGCCTTGCTGCGTGAGGCTTTCACCATGCCGCTCGAAGCCGACCCGGGCAGCCGGGCCGAGTACAGCGACATCGGATTCATCGTCCTGGGCGAGGCGCTGGAACGCATCGTAGGTGAGTCGCTCGACGCGTTCTGCCGGCGTGAGATCTTTGGACCGCTGGGCATGACACAAACCACATTTCGTCCGCCCGGCGCGTGGAAGCCGCAAATCCCGCCGACGGTGGACGATCGCGACTCCCGCCATCGCATCGTACAGGGCGAAGTCCATGATGAGAATGCCAGCGTGCTGGGCGGCGTCGCGGGGCACGCGGGAGTTTTTGCTCCTGCTGCTGACCTTGCCACGTTCGCGCACATGATGCTGAGCGGCGGCGCACCCATCCTGCGCCCGGAAACGGTGGCGCTGTTCACCTGCCGCGAAACCAGTCCGCAGGGAACCTCGCGCGCTCTCGGATGGGACACGCCGTCGCCGCCTTCGCAGTCGGGACAGTATTTCTCTGCCCGCTCCTTCGGACATCTCGGCTACACGGGAACCTCGCTATGGATCGAACCGGAACGGCGCCTGTCGGTGACGCTGCTCACCAACCGCACCTGGCCCGACCGCAGCTCTCAAAAGATCAAGCAGGTGCGCCCCGAGTTCCACGACGCAATGGTCGAAGCGCTCCAATGACGCGGAAAACAAAAGTAGACACCAGCAAGCTGGCCAGCGAGGCGCAGAACCGCGCGGCGACGAAGCTGGATACGCTGCCGGCACTGAGCATCGCGCGCGTCATCAACCGCGAGGACCGGAAGGTGGCTGCGGCCGTCGGGCGCGCACTGCCCCAGATCGCGCGGGCGATCGACGCCATCGCCGACAGCGTTGGGCGAGGAGGCCGGCTGATTTACGTCGGCGCGGGCAGCAGTGGACGCATCGCGGCGCTCGATGCGGCGGAGTGTCCGCCAACTTTCAACACCAGCCCGCGAACGGTGCAGGCGGTGATTGCCGGCGGAGCGTGGGCCTTGCGTTCGGCGACTGAGGGCAGGGAAGACTCCCCGGCGCTGGGTCGCCGTGACCTGGCGCGCCTCAAACCCACGAAGCAGGACGTGGTAGTCGGCATTGCGGCCAGCGGGCGCACGCCTTACACCGTGGCGGCACTGGCCTACGCGCGGCGTTGCGGGGCGACGACGGTGGCACTGGCTAGCAATCCCGGCTCACCGCTGGAGCGCGCAGCCGATATTGGCATCGTCGTCAGGGTTGGGCCGGAGGTGCTTGCGGGTTCCTCGCGCATGAAGGCGGGAAC
>JBOGLL010000036.1:0-7178 GCA_050746065.1 Terriglobales bacterium
CATTGAACCTCCAGGGATCTCGCCGAACTAATCTTGTGGATCATAGGAGCTCCTGTTTACCCCCAAGAGCCAAAATCCAGTCTTGTTTTGAAAACTAGGTCTAACCACTGGCCTCTGCCCACTGACCACTGGCCACTGTTTGTGATAACTTACGACCTTCCCCTTTTCCCCGCTGCTGCGGCCCTGAGCAGCGGAGGCTGTGGTATGCAAATCGGGGAAAAGCCTATCTATGGCGCTCGGCTTCGGGTTCAATAAGACGAAGGTCCTTGCCTCAGCGGAGAAGTACGTCCAGCAGGGCAAGCTGCAGAACGCCATTGGCGAGTATGAAAAGATCGTCAAGGAAGACCCCAAAGACCTCACCACTCTCAACACCATCGGCGACCTGTATGCCCGTAGCGGGCAGAACGAAAAGGCCTGTTTCTACTTCAAGAAGGTGGGCGACGCCTACTCCTTGGACGGATTCACCGTCAAGGCCATCGCCCTCTATAAGAAGCTCACCAAGCTGAACCCCCAGGCCCTCGACGCCATCACCAAGCTGGCCGAGCTCTACACCCAGCAGGGCCTCTACAACGATGCCCGCTCGCAATACGTGCAGGTGGCCGACCAGTGCTTGCGCAGCGGCAACAACGAGCAGGCCGTCAGCATCTTCCAGAAGATCCTGGAGCTCGATCCTGAGAACGCGGCCATGCGCGCCAAGCTGGCCGACCTCTACACCAAGATGGGGAAGAAGCAAGAGGCGCGCAACCTCTACTTCAGCGCCGCGCAGTCGCTCTACGGGCGGGGCGCGCTCGATGCCGCCGACGAAGCCCTGGGCCGCGTTCTGAGCATGGAGCCCAACAACGCCGAGGCGCTCCTGCTGCGCGGTCAGATTGCCGCCGACTCCGGCGACGCCGCCAACGCCATCCATTACCTGGAAAAGATCCCCAACCTCGATTCCCTCCCCGACGGTCTGCGCGCCATGCTGCGCGCCCTGTTGCAGTCCGGCCGCAACGAGGAAGCTGAGCCGCTGGCCACCAAGCTGCTCACCGTCCACAACGATCCCAGCGGGCTCACCACCTATGCCGATTCTCTGCTCACCGCCGGAAAATTCGAAGCGGCGCTGAAGATTTATGACTCGCACGCCGACCGCTTCCTCTCCTCCAACGCGTCCGCCCTGCTCAACGCGCTGCATGCCAGCATCGGCCAGATCAAAAACAGCGCGCCCGCGCTGGAGACCCTGCGCCGTCTGTATCTGAAGGCGGGTGTGACCACCCACGTGGCGGAGATCTCCGAGCTGCTGGCCCATGCCTGGGTCGAAGCCGGCGAACTGCCCAAAGCCCGGGACCTCTACAAGGAACTCGCCGAACTGGAACCGGATAACGAACTCCACCTGCAGAGCTACAAGCAGGTCGTGGCCCGCTTGGGTGAGGACTCCGCCGTGCGCCCCCTCACCCCCGAAGAAGGCGCGCAGGCCTTCATGGTGGACGAACTCGAGCACACCGCGCCCACCGTCGAGGTCACCTACAGCGAGGAAGTTGGAAACGCGGTCAAGGCCGCCATCACCGACTCGGAACTCTTCGACTCCTACAACCTGCCTGCCAAGGCCATCGGACCGCTGGAAGCCGTGCTGCCCAAGGCTCCGCGGGATCCGCAGGTGAACCAGCGCCTGGCTTCGCTGTACGCGCGCGCCAATCGCTTCGAGGAAGCTGCCCGCTGCTGCGATATTCTCAGCGGCGTCTACACCGAGGCCGGCCACGGCGATCAAGCCCGGCAGTACCGGGAGATGGCTTCCAAGTACCGCGAGCGCAAGGGCCAGCCAGGAGCCGTGGAACCGCCCGCCATAGCGTCCGCGGCCGAGTTCACCATGGAGGTTGCACCTCCCCCGGCCGAGCCGGTCGCCGCACCCGCTGGCGGCGCGCACGAGGAAGACCTTTCCAGCGAGTGGGAAAGCATGACGTCCGTGGAGGCGCCGCCAGCAGAAGGAGCCGCGCCCCCGCCGCCCGCTCCCGTGGAGGCCGCCGCCGCGGCCGGCCCCGCGCTCACCGACGTTCTGGAAGAGGCGGGTTTCTATCTCTCCCAGTCCATGTGGAATGAAGCCAGCGCTGCTCTCGACCGGGCCGAGGGAATTGCCCCCGGGTCGCCCCGGGTCACCGCGCTTCGTGAACAACTCGCCGCCGCCACCGCTCCCCCGGCCGCCTTCGAGATGCCGGTTGCACCGGAGGCCGCCGCTGAACCCGAAGCCGCACCTGCCGAGCAGCCCAGCGTGGCTGAGTTCATCTTTGATTCCGCAGCCGTGGGCGTGAGTGAAGCTCAGGAAGCGGCGCCGCCAACGGTGGAAGAAGCGCCGCCTCCACCACCGCTACCTCCTCCGCCTCCGCCAAAGGCCGCGCCACCGCCGCCTCCGAAACCGGCTCCACCGCCACCCAAGCCCGCGCCGCCGCCCAAAGCAGCGCCGCCTCCTCCACCGCCGCCTCCCTCGCCAAAACCGGCTCCGCCGGCAGCAGCGGGAGACGTGCTGGGCGATTTTGTACTCGACCTGGAGCAGTCACTGGGAGACGACTTCGCCATCGCCCCGGCGAAAGTCGGAGCGCCTCCTCCGCCTCCACCCAAAGCTGCCCCACCGCCGCCCTCAGCAAAAGCTGCGGCTCCACCTCCTTCACCGCCGCCCCCGGCGCAGCCGGAAGCCGTTCCGGACGCGCTCGGCGACCTGTTCGCAGAGTTCAAGGAGGACGTGGAAACCACGGCCGCCGAAGCCGAAGATCCCGACACTCACTACAACCTGGGCGTAGCCTTCAAGGAGATGGGCCTGCTCGACGAAGCCATCGGCGAGTTACAGAAAGTGTGCCAGGCGATCGAAACCGGACATCCCTTCTCCCAGGTGATGCAGGCGTACACCTGGCTGGCCCACTGCTTCGTGGAGAAAGGCGTGCCCCAAGCCGCCATCAAGTGGTATCAGAAGGCCCTCAAGGTGGATAACCTCACCACCGACAGCAAGCTGGCCGTGTACTACGATCTGGCCTCCGCGCAGGAAGCCGCCGGCGATACCCAGGGCGCGCTCTCCAACTTCATGGAAGTCTACGGCACCAACATCGACTATCGCGACGTGGCCGAGCGCATCAAGGGGTTGAAGTCCTAGGGGCAGGGATGGATCCGCTGCCCCGATCCGCCAAAATGAACTCTCGCAATGAGCCGGATCCTCCTGCCGCGGCCGTGACTTCGCAGCCTCCCGCTTCCCGCGACGGCGCCTCCGCCGCGTCCTCGGTTTCTAAGGAAAAAGAAAAGGAACACGTCCCACTCTGGCTGCGCCGGGTTTCCCTGGTGGTGTTCGTGCTTTGCTGCCTGGAGATCGGGCTGCTGCTCGTAGTCCTGCCCTGGACCACCATCTGGACGGAGAACTCGCTGCTCGTCGGCAACCCTCGCCTGCAGACCTTTGTGCGCCAGAACTTCGTGCGCGGCCTGGTTTCCGGTCTGGGACTGCTCGATATCTGGCTGGGAGTCTGGGAAGCGCTGCACTACCGCGAGCGCCGCAAAACTTCGTAGCGCCGGCGTCCCGCCGGCTTGTCGCGTTCGTAGCGCCGGCGTCCCGCCGGCTGTCGCGTTCGTAGCGTCGGCGTCCCGCCGGCTGTCGCGGCGGCATCTTGACGCCGCTGGCTTCCTTCCTGCCTGCGATTCCCTTATGCTGATGCCCGCGGCCTCGCTCGCCTTCGGCCGCCGAGGCATCCTCATGGACAAACGCAGGACCGGGGCCGCGCCGCTCGCCTACCAGAACCTCGACTTCCTCACCAGTCCCGATGGACGCGTGCTGCGCATCCTTGCCGAATACATCGAACCCCTCAGCCGTTTCCGCCGCCAGAGGATCCAGGACACGGTGGTGTTCTTCGGCTCGGCCCGCTTCCCCAGCCGCGAGGAGGCCGAGCTGTCTCTGAAGCAACTCGAAAGCCCGGAAGGCAAGGCGCTGCCTCGCGCTCAGTTGCGCGCCGAGATGGCCCGTGCCCGCGCCGCGCTGGAAACGTCGCGGTACTACGAAGATGCCCGCCGCCTGGCCTATCTGCTCACTCGCTGGTCGGTAAAGCTCAGCCGCAAGCGCCACCGCTTCGTGGTTTCCACCGGCGGTGGCCCCGGCATCATGGAAGCCGCCAATCGCGGAGCCGCCGAAGCCGGCGGCAAGAGCGTCGGCCTCAACATTCATCTGCCCTTCGAGCAGGCCCCCAATCCTTACATCACTCCTGCGCTCAACTTCGAGTTCCATTACTTCTTCATGCGCAAGCTCTGGTTTGCCTACCTGGCCAAGGCGCTGGTCATTTTCCCCGGCGGATTCGGCACGCTCGACGAGTTGTTCGAGATTCTCACCCTGGCGCAGACGGAAAAGCTGGGCAAGAAGATCCTGGTAATCATCTACGGTCGCGACTACTGGCAGCGCACGCTGAACTTCGAGTCGCTGATGGAGTCGGGCGCCATCTCCACTGCCGACCTTGACCTCTTCCGCATTGTGGACTCGCCCGAAGAGGCCTTCGAGCGCCTGCGCATCGGACTCACCAAGTTCCATTTGCAGCAGGAGCCGAAAAAGCCCAGCGATTCGCCCGACCTGGCCGAAACGCGCTAGTGTGGAAGCGGGCAGGTTGTGTGGAAGCGGGCGATCTCGCACGCGCATCTTGTATCCGGGCACGGCTTCAGCCGTGCCGCAGCCGAGTTCACGTCATTAGGGGCCTTTAGGCCCTGAGGACGAACCGCCGGTGTGGAAGCGGGCGATCTCGCCCGCTTTGCCTCTGTGTGGCGCCGGGTCTTTGACCCGGCGAGAAGATGCAGGCGCCTGCTGCCGTCAAACCATCGTGCTCCTCTACTACATCACCGACCGCACTCAGCTCGCGGCAACCGAGCCCGAGCGTCGCGCCAAGCTCCTGGCCCGCATTGCCGAGGCCTCTCACTGCGGCGTGGACTACATCCAATTGCGGGAAAAAGACCTCACCGCCCGCGACCTCGAAGCGCTGGCGCGGGAAGCCGTGCGCACCGTCCGCGACAACTCCACTCGCACCCGCCTGCTCATCAACTCCCGTACCGACATCGCGCTGGCCGTGGACGCAGACGGAGTGCATCTGCGTGCCGACGATGTCTCTGCCTCGGACACACGGACCCTGCTGGCTGGCCTCGGCCAACGGCAAAGGCTGGTCGCGGTTTCCTGCCACACCCTCAGCGAAGTAGTGCGCGCGGATGCCGGCGGCGCCAACTTCGCCGTCTTCGGACCGGTCTTTGAAAAACCGGGAAGCCAGACCGGATCCCCGGGCCTCACGGCCCTGAAGGAAGTCTGCGAGCGCACCGCGCTCACCATGAAGCGCATGCCCGTGCTCGCGCTCGGCGGCGTCACCATCGAAACCGCCGCCCAGTGCGTCAAGGCCGGCGCCGCCGGCGTGGCCGGCATCCGGCTGTTTCAGGCGTGGAACGTTGGGGAGACCGTGGAGAAACTGAAAGGCTTTGGAGTTACGTAGAAATGGCACGTCGCTCGCTGGACAGCCCGCTGAATCCAAGCGCAAATGCCTCTAGGAGCCTGCTTCCTGCTTCTTCCTTCCCTTCTACGCCGGACATGGCTGCGGCTGAGATTCCCCCGACAAAATGTCGGAACGGGGCGGCATCAGAGTTGCGCATCATGCCGATGAACTCAACGACAGCCACGGATTCTTCCCTGGTGCACAGGGAACGTAGATCCTGCCCGAGCAGAAAGGCTCCAGCCTCATCGAATCCCAGTTTGGCGTCAAAGACCTCATCGCAAAACCTCTTTTCTGAATCCAATTCGTACCGGCTGAGGACATTCCCTAAGTCCTGCAGGTCCTTCCTCCGTGCTTCTCGAGCATCCAGCCAGGCTACGATCTTTAGAAGAGTGAAAACCGTCACAGGAACAACCTTGACAGTGAGGTCGGTGCCGATTGGCACAGGCAGGGAGGCCTGAAAGACGTGCTCGAAGCCCAGCAGGCGCATGGTCATCTGCGACGCCGGCCACTGTATCCTTCCCTCCGCTCGCAGCCTCGGACCTGCAGGCAGCAGGTCCACCCGCACACGCGCCGGAGAGTACCAGCGATGCTCTCTTCGGGCATCTTGCTGCCATCCACGCTGCGTAAGCCTGGCCCCAAGCTGTGCGAAGTCGTCGAGGTCCAGGGATACACTGAGGTCAATGTCTTCGGTTTGCCTGCTGTCCGTAATCCAGATGCGATAGGCAGTGGCGCCGATGATCACCGGTTCCGCGCCCAGGTCGGCACAGAGATGTTGTACCTCCCGAAGGGCTTCGATCTGCTCGGGCGAAAACTCGATCATACTTGGAGGTATTTCTCCCCAATCAGTTCAGCGGCCTCCAGCTCCCGGGGATCATCAGCGTGAAGCAATTCGGCGTAGATCAGCAGCGGATTCGCAACCGGGATCGCTCCTTCTCGCCAGACGACTTTCTTACTGAACAGGTGGAGCAGAGTAAGGGGACCATTCGCATCCGGTAATAGGCGCAACTTCCGTTGCGTCTCCGGCGTGAAGTCCTGCAGGTATATGGTGGTAGTTTCACCCCGATAGAATCGCTCCAGTTCATAGGCGCCCGCTGCACCCGTCACCGCCCACGGTATCGCTCCGCCTTCCAGAGTGCCCGCGAACCTTCCGAGAAGGGCTTCCGGTAGCTTGCCAGGCGCTCGGAACCTGCCGATAGTTAGGTGCGGGCGCAGCACTTCGCCATATCCTGCAAGGAATCGCTCCTGCAGTTGCTTCCGGTCTGCAAGCCTGTACCCCGGACGGGCCGGGACCACGATGCCAGTCGCCTTGAGGCGCTGAAGTACCCCCGCTGCAGCGGTTTTGCCGATACCAGCTGCCCTGGCGAGTCTTCGAATCGGCCATTCGACCGCCTCCGCATCCGCCAGTAGCACGAAATACAACTGCAGCACGCTCGGCCCAAGCCGGCGCGGAGCGTACGCAGCCGGGGGGCGTCTTCGGCCCAGATTCAAAACCTGATATTCGGCGCCAAGTTGTAAATAGATGTTGCCAACCTCATCCACGAAATTCACACCTGCCTCTGCCAATCGCTCCCCTGTGAGCTGAGGCACATAGGGTGTGAACAGGATCATTGGCAATCTGTCGGTGGCCATGAGCCGGCGATGCTGGAGGATGAGGGCATGCGTGAGCATTCGGTCGAGAAACGTCCGCTTAACCTCTACCGCAAGCTGCTTTACTCC
>JBOGLL010000037.1:0-3721 GCA_050746065.1 Terriglobales bacterium
GCTGACGCAGGTGGTGACCTTCTTGCCTGCTACCACGTCCGTGGTGCACTCGCAAGAGCAATAATCGAAGCCGTTCACGGTGAGCTGTCCGCTGAGTGAGACGTGGTCCTGCGAGTCCACGGCGGCGATGGTGATCATGGTCGGATCATGGGCAACATACATCTGTGCCATGCGCCGCGCACCTGTGGACGTCACCGCCAAAGCGGTCAGGACGTGCACGTCGCGCATGTGCAGGAATTGCGGCGGCGGCGGGTCGGAGGCGCAGGTGGCATACGCGGCCGGCTTCAAGGTTTCGCGCATGCCGTCCCAGCAGATCTGCGTGGGATAAGTGAGCGCGCTGCCGCCACCGTCCACATAAAAGGGCGCCGCAGTGGCGTTGGCCTTCTGGGTGATGCGCACCCACTTGAAATCGATGGCCGAAGTGGTGGTGCTGAAGGGCGAATCACTGTTGAGGAAGGGAGCATACACTCCCGGAACGGTGGACGGCGAAGGGCAGGGCACGCCGGCGCCCGGATCGGTCATGCCCAGGCCGGCCAGGCCCTCATGGCAAAGCTCGGTATCGAAGTAGCGGTTCGCAGCATTGTCCGGGGCCACGGTTTCCGCTCCGCCCGCCGGATTGATGACGTAGATCACCGAGTTGGCGGCCGGCGGCAGTTGCGTGGGCCCCACGATGAGGTGGGGCGCGGTGTTGCTGGCGGTGAGGCGCTCCCGCACTTCCGCCAGGCCGCCCTGCACGGCGAAATAGGCGCGCTGTTGTTCGCGATAGTTGCGGTTGATGCTGGTCTCGGTGTCGGAGAGGAAGAGCAGCGTAAACGCGATTCCGGTCAGCAGCATGAGCGCGAACAGCGCCATGAGCAACGCCACCCCGTTTTCGGATTTCCTGGATTGCCTCTTCATGGTTCTCCTTCTTGATTCCTTCTCAAATTCAGTTCTGCAAGCGGGCCGACGCGGTCAGCGAGACCGCCGGCCGCTGCAGGGTCTGCGGGTCGGGGGCAGTGGCCAGCACATTGAGCGTGACGCGGATGGTGCGAATGCTGCGCACCGCATTGGGATTGCCGGCGATATTCACCGGTAAGGCCACGGCCTTGCCGTTGCGGTCAAACCCCTGGAAGACCGCCGCGCCTGCGTATTCCCCGTACAAAAGGTCGTTGGCGACCATGACGCCGCCCCCCGTAGGACTATTTCCAGCGATGCTCAGGGCGCCATTGGGCCCGGGGCCGCCCGAGCCGGCGCTGTTCACCACGTTATCCACGATGGAAAAATAGTTGGTGGGCTGGAGCAGGGGCGAAGTGGCGTTCAGCTTGATCACCTGGCTGCGGCGCAGCGTGCAGGGACAGGTGCCGCCATTGGCCTGGAGTGTGTACCGTACGCTGTCCACCTGGCCGTTGCCGTCCACGTCGGCCTCGAAGCGAAGGTCGGTAGAGGACACGGAGACCAGCCCCGCGGCTACGCGGCTGTCGTTCTCCACGGGATTCAGCGTGATCACGCCCGCCTGGTACATCTTGGTGCCGGGATAGCCGGCGGAGTGCAGGTCGCGTACGAAGCGGTCCATGAAGTTGCGGGCTTCCTGGAAGATGTCGAGCTTGGTTTCTTCGGTGCGGTAGCGCTTCTGCACTTTGTCAATTTCGTTGAAGACCACGGCCAGCACCACCGTGAGGATGCCCATGGCCACGAGCAGCTCGATGAGCGAGAAGCCGCGCTGACGGGTGCCTGCGAACTTGTTCCCCCAGTTCATGTTCTCCTCCTAAAACCCCGCGATGGTGCGCAAGGTAACCGGCGGCGCGAAGTAGGTGAGCTGCTCGCCTGGTGCCCCCCCTGCCGCCGTTACCCGTGACAGCCGCGCCGACACCGTCACCATCTTGGAAAACGTGCTGATGGTGCGCACGTTCCAGCGCACATCATAGGTGGCCTGCCGGCCTCCCGAACCGCAGGTGACAAAGCGCATCTTGTAGTCGGCGGGAACGGCCGCGTAGGTCTGGATGAAATCGATATTGCCGGCGGCGTTCAGATTGGCCCCTGCCCCCGGGTTTGCGGCTGCCGCGGTGGCGATGGTCCAAACCTGAGGGCCGCCCTCGGCGACGGGATTGCAGTCACTCACGGTGATGGGTGTGCCGGTAACGATGGACTGCGAGGCCACGGTTTCCGCCACCATTTGCGACAGCGCCGTGGCGGTGGTGTCCAGCTTGTTGCGGTTGTTGCTGGAGATGGCGGTGGAGACCATCACCATGATGCCCATCATCCCCACTACCAGCACGATCATTGCGATCATCAACTCGATCAGGGAGAAGCCTGCGTCCCTGGGAAGCATCCCCCGTGCCGGTTGCCCGCGAAGTTTACGATTCATGCTTCCTCCTGCTACTGCCAGCTGTTGCCGTCCCAGGTCCAGGCCTTGACCTTGCCCGAAGGAGACACCGTGACCGCGGCGTATCCGGTGGGAGACCCCCATCCGGTTTCGTAATCGGTCAGAAAAAAGACAAAGCCGACGGGCTGTCCTCCCGCCGTGGTGCTGCACTGGGTCCAACTCGGCTGGCCGTAGGCGCAGGGGATTCCTCGCGAATTGAATCCCGGATGGATCCAGGTTTGGCTGATGGGCGTAAAGTCCAGGTTCATGGTGGCCGTGGAGGGGCCCCATCCCCACCACATGTTGCGCGGCAGCGGAAACAAGGCCTCATTTGCGTCCATCGTCCAGTCCAAATCGGCGTCTACGTAGAAGCTCGGTCTCCAACCCTCGGACGAGAAGCTCCATCCGTACCACATGCGCAGATCCCGGTTGCTCCTGAGCGCCTCCATGCGCATGCGCTGCACGAGTTGCGCATATCTGCCAGCCGCCGAACGCAACCGGTACGCACTCATCGCCCGCATGATGTTGGGCACGGCCACCGCTGAAACCACCAGGATGATGGCCACCACCACCAGCAACTCCACCAGAGAGAAGCCGCTCTGTTTTCTCCTGCCGAACGTGCGCAACCGCATCGGAACTCCTTCTCTGCCTGCCCGACAATCCGGGCACGTCGCAGCCCGTAACCGCCCCAAGGGCGAGAGTATGGCGCGATACTACCACTAGAGCAAGCTGGCTTCCAATCGCTGCCTTCGAGCTATGTTGTTGACTCCTAAGGAACTGTTGCTGCGGAGAGGCGCGTACCATCCTCACCGACATGACATTTTGTGTAACCAATGGTTACATTTTTGGAACTTCGCTACCAGTGGAGTCGCCCGGAGCCAGGCTGCCCGAAGCTGGCTCGGCACGCGCATAACTCTGCGCGATAGCAACCCAGGTCGTGCCTACTTGCTGCCACACCGTCATCACTCGCCAGGGACCTGTGGGTACGGGCTGGCCGTCCAAGGTTGCGTCCAGAGTGAGGCTGTAGGTCACGACCATATCGTTCCCGTTGGGCCGTACTTCCAATTCACCCAGCGAGTATTCCTTCACTGTGAAACGACGGAGCAAGTCCATCTCCGCGGCGCGGTCGCGCACGCCACCCGGCGAGACGACGACGAAGGTGGGCGCCAGCCGCTTTTCCACTTCTGCCACATTCGCTGCCTTGATCTCCTGCCACATCAAGCGCTCGAACTGCTCTGCGCCGGTGGCGTTCGCCCAGGCGGTAATCTTGGGCTTGTCATACATGGTTCAGGCGGACAGAGTGACCAGCAGGAAAAGGGCAAGGGGGACGCGGGCGGCCGGAACCATGCGCGGATTCTACTCCAAGCGAAAAACAAAAGG
>JBOGLL010000038.1:0-10822 GCA_050746065.1 Terriglobales bacterium
ATCCTGCGGCGGCTGGGCAAGCACGAACCGGTGAATACGATCGCCTTGCGGCAGCAGATCGCGCAGCGGGTAATTGAAGCGGGAAGGTATGTGACGTCATAGGAGTTTCTTACCGCGGATTTGCGCGGATGAAGGCGGATAAGGAAATAGTGTTGGCTGAAAAGCCGTGACCGTACTGCTGGCTTCGGGCTGGAGAGGAACGAGGCTATTTTAGGATGGTGATCCGCGGTTAAGCCGTTGCTTTTCCGTCGCGTTCCTTGCGCAGTTCTTCCATCACCTCGCGCACCAGGTCTTTGGCGCCGTTCAGTGATTTGAGCACCAGTTCCACGTCCATGGTGGGACGGTCGGGATAGCGCTGGCTCTGGCAGTAGACGCCGTGCTGGCCCACCAGGACGAGTGCGTCGGTGAGCAGATCGAGGGTGAGGGCCAAGCGGCCGCGGGGAACTCCCATCATGAACTCGTAGCGTTCCAGTTCTTCCTGTCGTTCGTCGAAGACGGACATGATGGGATTCTACACTCTGTGATATTAGTAGAAGTCCGGCCTGCGCTCGTCGCATCACTCGCCGGAGGTTCGCAACACTTTCTCATTAGGAGGAAATCATGCGTAAGTATGTTCTTGGTGTAGCCATTGCACTCGGCGCCGGACTGGTGTCGTTCATAGTGGGAATGCAGCAGGACCCGAGCAAGCGCTCCAGCCCTCCGGGCACAGCGGAAATCACCCTGGCGGGCAAGAAAGTGAAAATCGATTACGGGCGGCCCTCCATGCGCGGGCGCAAAATCTTCGGGGAACTCGTGCCTTACGGACAAGTCTGGCGCACGGGCGCCAACGAAGCTACCACGCTTACGACAGACGTCGATCTCGCGGTGGGTGGCGCGCATGTTCCCGCGGGAAAGTACACGCTGTACACGCTTCCGGCCGAGGCCGGCTGGAAACTCATCATCAACAAACAGACGGGACAGTGGGGCACCGAGTACAACCAGGCGCAGGACCTGGCGCGCGTGGACATGAAGAAAGAGCTGATCGAGATTCCCATCGAACAGTTCACTATTTCGTTCCTGCCGAAGGGTACCGATGGCGCAACGCTGCGGCTGGATTGGGAGAAAACGCGGGTGCAAGTCGAGGTGAAGGCGGGAGCGGCGCATCATCACTGATTGCCGAGTGTCAAATGACGGTTGACGATTTGCCGTGCCCTTGGAAGCATACCCATGAAGCGCAAGCGCATCGCGACCGGAACCCGGTGGGAACCCATCGTGGGCTATTCGCGCGCGGTGCGCGTGGGCAGCGTGGTGCATGTTTCCGGGACCACCGCCACCGACGAGTCGGGCAACCTGGTGGGCATCGGTGACGCCTACGCTCAATCCATACAGACGCTGCGCAACATCGAGCGCGCGCTGAACGCCGCCGGCGCCCGCCTGAAAGATGTGGTGCGCACGCGCATGTACGTGACCAACATCGCCGACTGGGAAAAGATCGGCCGCGCCCACGGCGAGTTCTTCGGCGACATCCGGCCGGCAACCTCGATGGTCGAAGTGAAAGCCCTCATCATGCCGGAGATGCTGGTGGAGATCGAGGCGGAAGCCATCGTGGAAGATTGACGATTGTTGATTGGCGATTGACGATTGGAAATCGAAAAGCGAACCACGAAGGACACCAAGGAAACACGAAGGGGGCATCGAGCGGTAGGTCACAGTTTGGTGGACCTTTGGGGTTCTTGGGTGTTGAGTTTTCGGACTCCGTGCCCGCTCACTTCCCTGTCCTGCAGAGGCAGGTTGCGCCCGCCCGAGGGCGGCCGGGCTACGCCAGCAGACTAGTCGGCGGCCTCGGGCACCGCCGGCTTCCAGCGCAGCACCGGCTTGCGCGCGGCGCGCACTTCGTCGAGACGGGAGACGCGCGTGGAGTGCGGCGCGTCGTGGATGATCTGCGGGTTCTCATCCGCCTCCCTTGCGATGGCGCGCATGGCATCCACGAACAGATCCAGCTCTTCCAGTGATTCGCTTTCCGTGGGCTCGATCATGAGCGCGCCCGGCACCACCAGCGGAAACGACGTGGTGTAAGGATGGAAGCCGTAGTCAATCAGCCGCTTGGCGATGTCGCCGGTCTTGATGCCGTTTTTCGCCTGGCGGCGGTCGCTGAAGACGACTTCGTGCATGGAGGGAGTCTGGTAGGGCAGGTCGTAGACGTCCTCCAGCTTCTTGCGCAGGTAGTTGGCGTTGAGGACGGCGTCTTCCGTGGTCTGGAGCAGGCCGTCGGGACCGTTGGCCAGGATGTAAGCCAGGGCGCGCGCGTGCATGCCGAAATTTCCGTAGAAGGCTCGCACGCGGCCGATGGATTGCGGACGGTTGTAGTCGAACTCGAGTGAGCCGTTGGCGTTTTCCTTGACCACCGGAATGGGCAGGAAGGGCTCCAGGATCCTCTTGCAGGCCACCGGCCCGGAGCCCGGCCCGCCGCCCCCATGGGGCGTGGAGAAGGTTTTGTGCAGGTTCAGATGCATCACGTCCACGTTGAAGTCGCCGGGACGCGAGCGGCCCACTAGCGCGTTCATGTTGGCGCCGTCCATGTAGAGCAGGCCGCCCTTCTGGTGCAGGATGTCGCCGATCTTGTGGATATCCGCCTCGAAGATGCCCAGCGTATTGGGATTGGTGAGCATGAGCGCGGCCACATCTTCGTTCATCTGCGCGGCCAGCGCCCCGACGTCCACCATGCCGGAGGCGTTCGACTTGAGGTTCTCAACCTCGTAGCCGCACAGGGCGGCGGTGGCGGGATTGGTGCCATGGGCCGAGTCGGGGATCAGGACCTTCTTGCGTGGGTTGCCACGCGACTCCAGACAAGCGCGCACCATCAGAATGCCGGTCATCTCGCCGTGCGCGCCCGCTGCGGGCTGCAGCGTGATGGCGTCCATGCCGGTGATCTCGAGCAGACAGTCGGATAGCGCCTTCAGGATGCGCAGCGCGCCCTGCGCCAGACGCTGCGGCTGGTAGGGATGCGCGTTGGCCAGGCCGTCGAGGCGCGCCACCACTTCGTTCACGCGCGCGTTGTACTTCATGGTGCAGGAGCCCAGCGGATAGAGGCCCGTGTCCACGCCGTAGTTCCAGGTGGAGAGGCGGGTAAAGTGGCGGATGATCTCGATCTCGCTCACCTCGGGCATCGAACCCAGGTCAGCACGCGCGGCACTGCCCAGGAGTTTCTCGGCACTCACGTCGGGGACATCGAGGGGCGCCAGTTTCCACGCGGCCTTGCCGGGCGACGATTTCTCAAAGATCAGGCCTTCGTTCTGCGTCAGGTGCGGGCTGGCCTTGCGAATCGAATCAGTCATGTGCTGAAGCTCCAAAATGCGCCCTCCCTCTGCGGCTCGCCCGCCACGGCGGACTCGCCGCCGGTTGGGCGCGGTCCACCAACCCAGCCTACCCAGGGCTTGCAGGCACGCGTGCGCTGCGCGCCCGCGCGTCCACCGCCCTGGGCTACCCTATGCCGCCCGCCAGAGGCGGGCTGGGACGATGCCAATTCCGCCGGTCGTTCCTTCCCGAGCATCCACGAAACGCAGCCAGCTATCGTGAGCAAATCGCAACCCTCTTTTGACAAGCATCTAGAAGGCTGCTTGCCCAATTTCCAAAGCGACTGCATCAATGGCGGCGCGCGGGGTGAGTTCCGTGCAGCACCACAAGGAAGCCCGGCCCAGTTCGGGATAGAACCGCGCCAGCGGCAACCCGCCGACGATCTTCTGTCCCAGCAGGCGTTCGTTGAGCGGATGCGGATCTTCGGCCGTCACTACCACGAACTCGTTGAAGCGGGGTGCGCCCTCGAACAGCAGCTTCAACCTCTTCGAAAACTGCTGTGTCGCGTAGGCCGTCTTGGCCAGGTTGTGGCGGGCAAGCTCGCGCAGTCCGTCGCGTCCGTACACCGTCATGAAGATTGTGGCCATCAGCGCCACCAGCGCCTGGTTGGTGCAAATGTTCGACGTAGCTTTCTCGCGGCGGATGTGCTGCTCGCGGGTGGCAAGTGTGAGGCAGAAGCCGCGCCGTCCGTAACGGTCCACGGTTTCGCCGACCAAGCGTCCGGGAATCTGCCGCACGTAACGTTCTTTAGTGGCGAGCACTCCGGCGTAGGGGCCGCCGAATCCCAGCGGGATGCCAAACGACTGCGCCTCCATGGCCACGATGTCGGCTTCGGCGGGGGGGCGCACGATGCCCAGCGACACCGCTTCCGCGATCGAGACCACCAGCAGCGCGCCTTTGCGGTGCGCGATTTCCGCGACCGTGGCCACATCCTCGATGGTGCCGAAGAAATTCGGCGACTGGATGACTACGCACGCTGTGTGATCCCCGACAGCCTTCTCGACGGCCGTAAGGTCCACGCGCCCGTTCTCGACAAAACCGGCGGTTGCGATCTTCATGCCTCCGTGCTGAATGTAGGTGGCCAGCACTTCGCGATGCTCGGGGTGCACACTGCGCGCTACCACGGCATGCGGGCGTTCGGTGATGCGCGACGCCATCATCACCGCTTCCGGCACGGCGGTGGAGCCGTCGTACATGGAAGCGTTGGCCACTTCCATGCCGGTGAGCTCGCAGATCATGGTTTGGAACTCGAAGATGGCCTGCAGCGTGCCCTGGGAGATCTCCGCCTGGTAGGGTGTGTAGGCGGTGAAGAACTCGCCGCGCGAAACCAGGGAATCGATCACCACGGGCCGGTAGTGGCCGTACGCGCCCGCGCCCAGGAAACTCGAGAATCCCGCCGTGGTCTCGGCCGCGCGCGCGCGGAAGTAGTCGATGATCTCCGACTCCGCCATCTGCCGCGGGATGTTCAGTGCGCGTTGGAGGCGGTACTCTTCGGGAATGTGGGAAAACAACTGCTCGATGGACGAAGCGTCGATCTCGCGCAGCATGGCCGCGCGGTCGGAAGGAGATTTGGGGAGATAGCGCATCAGGAAATTTGGTAATTGGGTAATTGAGTAATTTGGTAATTGGCGTTGGGGACGATCCGAACGCAAACGCAGCGACGCGGCCGGATTCAATTACCAAATTACGCAATTACCAAATCACCAATTCATTTTCCTCCTTCCTCGGCTACGTACTTCTCGTAATCCTGGGCGGAAAGAAGGTTCTTGAGTTCGGCCGGGTCTTTGAGCGTGATCTTGAGCATCCAGGCGCTGTGGGCGTCGGCGTTGATCTTCTCGGGTGAAGTTGCCAGCTCCTCGTTGACGGCGGTGACCGTACCGGAGACGGGCGCGAACAGGTCAGACACCGCCTTCACCGACTCCACTGCGCCGAAGCGCGCCATGGCCTTCAGTTCGGCGCCGGGCTTGGGCAACTCCACGAACACAATGTCGCCCAGCGACTGCTGCGCGTAGTCGGTGATGCCGATGGTGCCGGTCGTGTCGGTCACGGAAATCCACTCGTGCTCTTTGGTGTATTTGTAGTTTGCAGGATAGGCCATGACTCTCTTCGCTGACCTCAGGGGCTAAAGCCCCGTTGTTGATCTCGTTGTGTGGCACGGTCGCTTCGCGAGTCAGGCCTTAAGGCCCGACCTACCAGCCATGCCCGGATACCAGTGCCGTCCCTTCGGGACTGGCGTTGCTTCCATTCCCTCACCCGGCACTTACGTGCCGGCTATCGAACTGGCGTCGCTTCGCGACCTCGCGCCCCATGCACGAGCCAACTATTTTTGCGCGCGACGGTAGAACGGCGTGGGGACCACTCTTGCTTTCACACCCTGGCCGCGAATGTCGACCTGCAACACCGTGTCCAGTGCAGAAAGCGGCGGCGGCACGTAGGCCAGGGCGATGTTCCTCTTCAGGAAGGGCGCGTAAGACCCGCTGGTAACGTAACCCACTTCCCTTCCCGCCTCATCCCAGACTTTGTAGCCGTCGCGGGCGATGCCGCGTTCGGTCATTTCCAGGCCAATCAAGGTGCGGGCGATTCCTTCCTGTTTCTGCTTTTCCAGCGCCGCGCGGCCGATAAAATCGCCTTTCTCCATCTTGCAGAAGCGGTCCAGGCCGGCTTCCCACACAGTGATGCTCTCGGAAATCTCATGACCGTAAAGCGCCATCTTCGATTCGAGTCGCAGGGTGTTGCGCGCACCCAGACCACAGGGAAGGACACCGAGCTTGCTGCCGGCGTCGAGCACCTCTCGCCACACGCTGGCGCTGGTGGCTTGGTCGGGCGGAATGTAGATCTCGAAGCCGTCCTCGCCGGTGTAACCGGTTCGTGCGATGAGCACGTCCTTCAGGCCGCAGACCGTGCCCCAGGTAAACCAGTAGTTCTTGATTGCGTCCAAGTCCACCTCGGTAAGTCTGGCAAGCAGGTCGGACGCCTTCGGTCCCTGGATGGCAATCTGCGTGTATTGGTCGCCGGCGTCTTCGGCGCGGACGTCGAAGCGGCGCACGTTCTCCCGCACCCAGTCGTAGTCTTTCTCGCGGGTGCCGGCGTTGATCACCAGGAGGTAATCGTTGTCGGCCAGCTTGTGGACGATCACGTCGTCCACGAACGTACCGGCCGGATAAAGCAGCGCGGAGTAGTGTGCCTGGCCGATGGCGAGACGCGCGGCGTCGTTCATGGAAATGTGCTGTACGGCGGCCAGGGCCTGGGGCCCGCGCAGGCGGATGTCGCCCATGTGACTCACGTCGAACACACCCACTGCCGTGCGCACGGCGAGATGTTCCGCGATGAGTCCGCCGAGACGCGACGCCGAGCCGGGATATTCGACGGGCATGTCCCACCCGCCGAAATCCACCATCTTCGCGCCCATCTGACGGTGGACGGAATTCAGCGCGGTCTTGCGCAGCGTGGGCGTCGTGGCCTCAGCGGTCGGGGACAAGCGCGGTTCCCTGCTCTCTGCTGACTTGGGATGATGGCGAAGAACCAGCTACGTTAGCACGCGCTTTTTCAGCGGGTCAACGGCACCGGATGGGACACACAAGAACCCCCGCACCACTCTTCTGGGAAGCGGCTCCACAGGGCCTGGACCCGGGATGAGATTGCAGACGGGCTCATGGCACGCCGATGCGCTGAATCAAGGCGAGTATAGAACAGCTTCACGACTCGCTGGTCGCGTCCGACTTCTTCTGGCTGGAAGGCTCGGGGTCCGGCAGGGGCTGGGCGAAGGTGTATCCGTAGTAGCGCGAGTTGCAGCCATCACAGCGATAGGGCCGCTTCAGGACCAGGGGCAACAGCACGCGCTCCACGAATCCTCGCCGGCGCGAGCGATGGACGTCGTAGCTCCGGCACTGGGGGCAAATGCGGACATGCATCGTTTCCATACTACAGCCGCACGACCGCGTGCGGCACTTCCCCTGGCCGGGAAAAAGCGTTAGAGTTTCCCGCTATGGCAGAAAAGTTCAAATGCATGCTGTGCGACCAGGAAGAGGGGAGTTGCAAGTGTGAACGCTACTGCTCTTTGTGCCAGGGGGCGCACCAGGTCCGTCTATGCCAGGACGGCATGTACTACTGTCTGGATTGCCGCGAAGCATGCGATTTCCAGGCGCAATACTAAAAAGCAGTCGTTGGTCGTTAGTCGTTAGTCGTTTGTAAAAACCCTTTGCCCCGCAAGACAAAGCTTACCTTTCATCCTCTGACGCCCGCGCGCTGGAACGACGCGGTAACTCTGTTCGGGCCACGCGGCGCGTGCGCGGGCTGCTGGTGCATGGCTTGGCGGCTTCCGTACTCGCAATATCGAGCACAGACGGGCGCCGGCAACCGCAGGACGTTTCGCAAGCTGGTGCACTCAGGCAGCGCCCCGGGGGTGATTGCTTCCGTGGATGGGAAACCCGTCGGCTGGTGCAGCATCGCGCCGCGAGAAGATTTCCATTTCCTGTCTCGGTCGCGCGTGCTGCGTCCGGTGGACGAGGAGCGCGTGTGGTCAGTGTCGTGCTTTTTTGTTGACCGGAAATACCGAAAACAGGGCATCACCGTGCCCCTGCTCCAGGCGGCGGTGGAACTGGCGCGCAGGAAAGGTGCGCGCATCATCGAGGGTTATCCGGTGGATCCGCAAAAAGGCAAACTGCCCGGAGCGTTCATGTGGACGGGCGTGCCGAAGACGTTCCGAAGGGCGGGATTCAAGGAAGTGGCGCGACGGTCGGCGACCAGGCCGGTGATGCGGAAGCGCGTCTAGTCCCGCCATCAAAAAAGCTAACCACACAGGACACGAGGGCAACACGAAGGCGCGGTCGAGGCGGCGGGAGTGAGACTCCGGCCCGGCCGAGGGCGGCCGGGCTACACGGGCCGGGCTACATCAAATAACCACCGTCTCCTTGTACTCGCCGAACACGCGCCGCATCGTGTCGGAAATCTCACCGACGGTGGCGTTGGCTTCGACGGCGCCCAGGATCTGCGGCATCAGGTTCGAACCGGAACGGGCTGCGTCTTCGACGCCGGCCAATGCGGCCTGCCAGCGCGTGGCATCGCGGCGGGCGCGTAAGGCGCGGACGCGCTCCACCTGCTGGCGCTCCAGGCCATCGTCCACACGCTGGATGGGAATGGACTTCTCTTCTTCCAGCGTAAAGCGATTCACGCCCACGACGATCGCTTGTCCACGATCCACTGCCTGCTGGTAGTCATACGCGGCGTTCTGGATCTCCTGCTGCACAAAGCCGCGTTCGATGGCCTTGAGCATGCCGCCCATGGCTTCGATTTTCTCCAGGTAAGCCGCGGCGCGCGACTCGATATCGCCGGTCATGGCCTCGATGTAATAGGAACCGGCCAGGGGATCGACGGTGTTGGGCACACCCGACTCGTAGCCGATGATCTGCTGGGTGCGCAGGGCGATGCGCGCGGCGTTCTCCGTGGGCAGTCCCAGGGCCTCGTCGAACGAGTTGGTGTGCAGCGATTGGGTCCCGCCCAGCACCGCGGCTACTGCCTGCAAGGTAGTGCGCACGATGTTCACTTCGGGCTGCTGGGCGGTGAGCGTGGAACCGGCCGTCTGCGTGTGGAAGCGCAACATGAGGGCCCGAGGGTTGCGGACGGCGAACTTCTCCTGCATGATGCGCGCCCACATGCGGCGCGCGGCGCGGAACTTGGAAACCTCCTCCAGCACGTTGTTGTGGGAGTTGAAGAAGAAGGAAATGCGGGGCGCAAACTGTTCCACATCCAGTCCTGCTTTGCGGGCGGCCTCGACGTAGGTGATGCCGTTAGCCAGAGTGAAGGCCACCTCCTGCACCGCGGTCGAGCCCGCCTCGCGCATGTGGTATCCGGAAATGGAGATGGTGTTCCACTCGGGCAATTCGCGATTGGCCCAGGCGAACAGGTCGGTGATGATGCGCATGGCCTGCTCGACGGGGTAAATGTAGGTGCCGCGCGCGATGTACTCCTTGAGGATGTCGTTCTGTACCGTGCCCGAAAGCTTGCGGACGTCCGCGCCGGCGCGTCGCGCCACCGCCACGTAGAGCGCCAGCAGAATGGAGGCGGTGGCGTTGATGGTCATCGAAGTCGAGATCCTCGTTTGATCGATGCCGTCGAACAAACGCTGCATGTCCTCGATGGAATCAATGGCCACGCCCACCTTGCCGACTTCGCCCGCGGCGAGCGTGTGGTCGGAGTCCATGCCCATCTGCGTAGGCAGATCGAAAGCCACGCTCAGCCCCGTGGTGCCGTGGGCAAGCAGGTACTTGTAGCGACGGTTGGATTCCTCGGCATCGCCCATGCCCGCGTACTGGCGCATGGTCCACAGGCGTCCGCGATTCATGGTGTGCTGCACGCCGCGGGTGTAAGGGAAATCACCGGGATAGCCGACGTCGCGGTCGTAGTCCCATGCTTCGAGGTCGGCGGGGGTGTAGAGGTTTTCGACGGGCACGTCGCGCGAAGTGGGTCCTTTTCCCCCGCCCGATGCAGGAGATGGCGCACGTGGCTGCGTCTTCGAGGACATGGCTAGCGCTTCTGCCGGGCTCTACGGAAGGAAGTGATTCCGAACCAGGCGAACATGAGGGTGAAGAGGAGCGTAACGACCAGGCGTTCCGGACCAACATCAGCCGCGGCGTAGTTACGGTACTCCCGCCAGCAAGCCGCAGCGCCCAGCACTGCAAAGGCCAGGAAGAAAAACCCTGTTATCTCGAGCCAAAGGCTGTGGAGGCTGCGTGCGGCCGAGCGCAGCACGCCGAGTCCGGCGTCAAGGGCGGCGGAGAGCAAGCGTCCGCGGCGGGTTCCCCCGAGCTGGGCAATCGCGGCGCGTGTCGCGTGGTTCACGAGAGGATTCTACTAGAGGCACCTAAGGGCATGTCCTATGAATTCCCTCAGGGGCTAAAGCCCCGTCCCTGCCTGGGCTTGAACGGCACGGCTGAAGCCGTGCCCCTCCGAAGACCACTCCTGGTGCTGTGCTACCATCGAGTTCCCGCGCGAGAAATTCAGCAACAGCGGAGCGCGGAACTGACGCAGGCGGTCGCCCGCTTCCACACGAGCAGTCCGCCCCGCCGCGGGCGGCCGGGCTACACAGGCTTTTCCATGCTGATGAAGGACACACTGGCGGTGTTGCTGGCGGGTGGCGCGGGCGAGCGCCTCTATCCCCTCACCCGCGACCGCGCCAAGCCGGCGGTGACCTTCGCGGGTATTTACCGCATCATTGATATCACGCTCTCCAACTGCGTGAACTCGGGCGTGCGCCGCATTTACATCCTCACGCAATACAAGGCGCTTTCGCTGAACCGGCACATCCGCGAGGCCTGGACGGTGTTTTCCCGCACGCTGGGCGAATTCATCGAGATCCTGCCGCCCATGAAGCGGGTGAGCGAGAACTGGTACCTGGGCACGGCCGACGCGGTGTATCAGAACCTGTATTCCATCGGCTCCGAGCAGCCCAAGTATGTGCTGATCCTCTCCGGCGACCACATCTACAAGATGA
>JBOGLL010000039.1:0-3594 GCA_050746065.1 Terriglobales bacterium
GGCGGTGCGCAGCCGCAGCAGTTACGAAAACGACCTGTTCCTGATCGATACGCAAAGCGAGAGTGTGATCCATCTCACGCCGCACCGCGGGCAGGCGTACTACCGCGACATGGTGTGGGCGCCGGACGGCTCCGGCCTCTACCTGGCGGCCAACCAGGACCGCGACAAGTCGAATCTCGCCTTCCTCGACATACGCCAGCGAAAGCTCACCTACCTGGAAGAGTCGGCACACGAACTCGATGACACCACCGGGATTGCCATCGACCCCGCAGGGAAGGTGCTGTTCTATGCGTGGAACGAGAATGGGGCGTCGGCGGTGCACATCCGCGACCTGGAGACGGGGCGGATCGAACTGTTTCGTGGGTTGCCGCGCGGCGTGGTGGGCAAGGGATCCTTCAATGGAGACGGCACGAAGGTGGCCTTTCAATACTCTTCTCCGGCCATCAACAGCGACGTGTGGGTACTTTCTCTGGGGCGGGCAAGGCCAGCCGCGCCGGGTGCGCTCTCGCGTCGTGAAGAGTCCGGGGCCCGGCAGGTGACCCACTCCACGCGCGCCGGCATTCCCTCGAGCAGCCTGGTAACACCGGAAATGGTGAGCTATCCGTCGTTCGACGGGACTTCGATTCCGGCGTTCTTCTATCTTCCCCAGGGAGCCCAAAAGGAGGGGAAACTGCCCGCCCTTGTGTACGTGCACGGCGGACCCGAATCGCAGGAGCGCGCCAGCTTCAGCGCCGTCTTCCAGTACTTCCTGAACCGGGGCTACGCCATTCTCGCGCCCAACATCCGGGGCAGCGAAGGTTTCGGCAAGGCCTACATGGCCGCCGACAACTACAAGAAGCGCCAGGACGCGATTCGTGACGTCGCCCTGGCCACCGACTACTTGAAGTCCACGGGCTACGTGAACGGAAAGAAGATCGTGGTGATGGGCGGCAGCTACGGTGGCTTCATGGCGCTGGCCCAAGCCACCATGCATCCCGACCTGTGGGCGGCGGTGGTGGACATCGTGGGCGTGGCCAACTGGAATACGTTCTTCAAGACCACCGGCGCGTGGCGTCGATCGCATCGCGCGGCGGAGTACGGGGATCCGGAAAAGGACCCCGAGTTCATGAACTCCATTTCGCCCATCAACTTCGTGGAGCGCATCAAGGCGCCGCTGATCGTGGTGCAGGGAGCGAACGATCCCCGAGTGCCCAAAGGCGAGTCCGATCAGATGGTCGAGAAAGTGCGGGCGAAAGGGACGCCGGTTGAGTATCTGGTGTTTGCCGACGAAGGCCACGGGCTAGCCAAGCGTCCGAACCGCATCAAGGGCTATACGGCGATCGCGGATTTCCTGGACAGGTACGTGAGAAACGCACCGTAAGCAGGTGTCAGGTCTCAGGTGTCAGATCTCAAGGGCCAGGGCCCGGGCATGCCCTAATGGGCCCTTTTTCGTAACGCCGAGATCAGCCCGTTGAGAATGCGTCCCAGCTCTGCGGTCTCCTGCAACAATGCTTCTGCATCCTGATCGGGAAGATATCCGAGTTTCTGCGCTATGAGAACTTGCGTTTCCACCTCCAGCAGCGACCCACGCGCTTGAATCATGAAATGGATTGTGTCGCCAGCGGCATACCGGCCCTTGCCCTCCGCGATATTGCTGGGGATGGAGACCGCAGCCCGGCGAAGCTGTGAAGTGAGTCCGTAACGTTCTTCTGCCGGAAATGCTTGGGTCGCTCGGTAGACTTGTACAACCAGCGCCATTGCCTTCTGCCAGGCAATCAAGTCTCGATAGGTTTCCGTCATGTCCTTCCTCGGAAGTTGAAGTTTGAATCTCGACCCTGGGCTCACTCCCGAAAACCCGACACCTGAGGCCTGAAACCTGACACCTGTTACTCGGTCTTTTTTTTCTTTCCGAACAATCCGCCCAGAATGCCACCGACGCCTTCGGCTGGCGCGGTGACGGTCTGGGTCATGGCGCCGGCCACGTCGGGCACAAAGATGGGATTCGACGTCGTGCCCTGGATCAGAAAGGGCAGCGCGCCCTTGGACTGGCCCAGCGACGACAGCGTGGAGAGGCCGCCGAGCGCTCCGCCTCCGCCGCTGAGGCGGGCGAGCATCTTGAAGTTCAGCGAGCTGTTCGAGCCGATGGTGCCGTCGCCCGTGACCGTGCCGATGCTGGGCACCACGATGTTGAGGCCGGTGGCGTTAATGCCCTCGGGAGCGACGCGCAACTGCGAGCTCATGGTCTGGATCAGAGTATCCGTGCCGCCGCGGACGCCGGATAACGCCGACAGGGCTGCCATCTTCGAAGCCAGGTTGAAGCCCGCCAGTTTGGTATTGGAGACGTTCACCGGACCGGTAATGACCAGGCGGTCGAGTGGGCCATCAATGGAAAGGTTGGCGGATGCAACTCCGCCCTGCAGCGAAGATCCCGGCGGCAACACCACACCGAACGCCGGGAGCAGACCCTGGATGTCGTTTACGGGAAGCTGCTCACCCCTGAGTTTCAGGTGCACGACCGGGCTGGCTCCACGCGTGTCGTAATTGCCGGTGAGGCGCGCAGTCGAGCCGCCGGTGCGTATGTCGCCGCGCGCTAGAGTCCCGGCCTGGCGTGTGGCATCGTAGTCGGTGGCGAAATCGAACCCTACGGGTGACTTCGCCGGCTGACCGCCGCGCACGATGCGCAATTGGCTGGCCGTAGCCTTGCCTTCGGCGCGAGCGGTCTTGCCGTCGGACTTCACCTTCCCAGTGAAGTCCACCAAACCGGCTAGGCCCGAGGAGGGATCCAGGAAGCCGCTGGTGCCCAGGTTGAAGCGCTCAACTTTGACTTCGGCGTTCAGAGGCGTGCGCGCGGCGTCGGTGCGGTCAATGGGCCCGGCATTGCCTTCCGCGTTCACCGAGCCGCCTCCAGGCGTCTTGGCGTCGAAGGTAAAGGAGATCGGCGAGGTAAAGGAGACATTGCTGGCTTCCAGGTTCACCTCTTCGTAGGTCTGCGTTCTGGGATTGCGGGTGCGGCCGGTGATGCTGCCCACCGTCAGCTTGCCGTCTACCACCTTGAGCGTACCCACGGAGATGTCCGGTGCCTTGCCCGCGGGTTCTTTTTTCTTGCTGTCGGCGGCCCCGATGCTGGAGAAGTTCCATTTGCCGCCGGGCGCGCTGAGCAGTGTGATTTGCGGTTGCTCGAGCTTCAGCGAACGCACTTGCATGGAGCTCGAAAAAATCAGAGGCAGCAGGTCCACCCCAATGTCCACCGACTTCACGGTAAGAAACTGCCCCTTCTGGAAGGCGGGATCGTCGGCGATGGTGATATCACTCGCGGTGACGCCTCCGGCGAGCAAGGAGAAACTCAGTTTGCCGATCTTGACTTCGCGCCCCAGGGCGGCGGTCATCTCCGCCTCGACTCTGGGGCGGAAGCTGTCCACGTTGACCAGAAGGGGCACAGCCAGCAGAAGGAGAAGGATGCCCCCGAGAATGCCGCCGATGATCAGGCCCTTGCGCTTCATGGCAGGCCTCCGAGCCGCGGAGGGAAAACCAACCGCGAGAGAGCCGATGCTAGCACCGGCTCTTGGGCACGGCAACCCGGGCGCGATGGTAGTCACTAGTCGTTAGTCGTTAGTC
>JBOGLL010000040.1:0-10597 GCA_050746065.1 Terriglobales bacterium
TTCGCGCCAATCAGGAACTGGTGGACCGCGTCATGGACTCCAACGAGCTGGAGCGCGAGCGCGGCATCACCATTCTGGCCAAGAACACGGCCGTGTTCTATGGCGACGTGAAGATCAACATTGTGGACACGCCCGGGCACAGCGACTTCGGCGGCGAGGTGGAACGCGCCCTGAAGATGGTGGACGGCGTGATGCTCCTGGTGGACGCCAGTGAAGGCCCGCTGCCCCAGACCCGCTACGTGCTGAGCAAGGCGCTCGAGGCCGGATTGCCGCCGCTCGTGGTCATCAACAAGATCGACCGGCCGGATGCGCGCCCTCAGGAAGTGCTCAACGAGATCTACGATCTCTTCATTGATCTCGACGCCTCCGAAAACCAGCTCGAATTTCCCGTGCTGTACACCAATGCAAGATTGGGAACGGCGTCCGCCAGCGCGACGCAAGCCGGACCCCTGCAGGGCAACGACCTGCGCCCTCTCTTTGACGCCATCGTCAACACGCTGCCCGCGCCCGCCGGCGATCCCGGCGCCACACTGCAGATCCTGGTGGCCAATCTCGATTACAGCGACTACCTCGGACGCCTGGCCATTGCTCGCGTATTCAACGGCACCTTGCGCACCGGGGACGAAGTCGGCATCGTCAAGCTCGATGGGACAATGGAAAAGGTCGCCATCACCAAGCTCTTCTCCTTTAGCGGACTCAGCCGCGTGGACATTGAACAGACCGAACTGGGCGACATCGTCGCCATTGCCGGGGTCACCGGCATCACCATCGGGGAGACCATCACCAGCGCGGAATCCCCTGCACCGCTTCCCCGGACGGTGATTGATGAGCCCACCATTGCCATGCTGTTCACGGTGAACACGTCGCCGCTCTCCGGCCGGGAAGGGCAGTACGTCACTTCGCGCCACCTGCGCGAGCGCCTGGAGAAGGAACTGCTCACCAATGTTTCCATTCGCGTAGAAGACACCGGCAGCCCAGACTCGTTCAAGGTCACCGGCCGCGGCGAGCTGCAGCTTTCCATCCTCATCGAGATGATGCGCCGCGAAGGCTACGAACTGATGGTGGGCAAGCCGGAAATCATCACCAAGGCGAAAGACGGCAAAGTCATGGAGCCGGTGGAGCGGCTCACCGTGGACGTCCCCGAAGAGTTCATCGGCGTGGTGCTCGAACAACTGGGCAGGCGTAAAGCCGAGATGCTCAAGATGCACAATCACGGCTACGGCCGCGTGCGCATGGAATTCCGCATCCCCAGCCGCGGCCTCATCGGACTGCGCAGCGAGATGCTCACCGACACCCGCGGCACCATCGTGATGAACGCCTTGTTCGATGGACACATCGAGTGGCAGGGCGAGATCCCGCACCGACTCACTGGCGCGCAGATCTCCGACCGCCCCGGCGCCACTACTGCCTACGCGCTCTGGGGATTGCAGGAGCGTGGCGAACTGTTCGTCGGCCCGGGGACGGAAGTCTACGAAGGCATGATCATTGGCGAGAACGCCCGCGAATACGATCTGGACGTGAACTGCGTCCGCGAAAAGAAGCTCACCAACATGCGCGCCTCCACCGCCGACGAAGCCATCCGCCTGGTACCCTTCCGCGCGCTGAATCTGGAGCAGGCCATCGAGTTCGTCGCCGACGACGAGTACGTGGAAGTCACTCCCAAGTCGCTGCGCCTGCGCAAAAAGGTGTTGCAGGCCAACCGGCGCCCCAGGAAGAACGCCGTTCCCGTGGCCGCCTCGGCCACGGAATAGGTCGCATCTCGTTTGCTATAATTTTCAGGTGCCGGTCGCCTATCGCTGACCACCAGCCACTGGCCACTGGCCACTGCCCACTGCTTTTTCGGCGCTATCGTCTAGGGGTTAGGACGGAAGATTCTCAATCTTCAAACCCGGGTTCGATTCCCGGTAGCGCTACCAAGTCTTCTTTTTCAGCCGTTTCTGTTTCTATCTTGCTGAACAATAAGCAGGTTGCGTCGGTTCGATAACTTCCGTCCGAATATTCAATTCCCTCGGGGCAGGGAGCACTACGCCGTCATTCTGGCGGACGACACTCTAACGGCGATCTTAGCAACCGTCTACTTAGACCACCTGCGTGGAGCGAAGTTCAAGTTCTGTGCCCGGCCCGATCGCCGGAAGCCCTTCGGGCTAACGTCGAAGCACGAACGGAAATATTGCAGGCAGTACTGCGCTCACTTAGAGTCCCTGCGGCAGATGCGCGCCCGTCAGAAGAAGGCTAGGCCGAGGCACTAGGTAATCTGCGCACTGTGCAGTCGAAGACTTCCGACAAGTACGAATTCCTTCCGTTTTTCGCCTCTGGAAGGCTTGCGGAAGGGTGGCAGCTTCCGGGGGGTGTCAAGTAACTTATTTGTTTTCAGACACTTAAAAAACTGACACTTCCGCTTTTTCAGATTCTCGGTGTAGACGAAACGGATATAACTGCCTTGTTGTCAGTCACTTAAATTAGCTACGGTCGGCGTAGACACTGTGAAAAAGCGGAATGTTTGCGGGTATTAGCCTGCTATTCTTGTGCAGCACCGCCGAGTGTGACACTACTTGTAGGGGCAGTGTGAGCCGCTGACCCTTGCGGCGAGGGGAGAGTCAGATGGTCACGACAGAGCACAGATACAGGGTGGAACTGTCTAACACCTTCACAAATGACTTGGGCGAGATGAGCGAGATGCAGCTACTCGGATACTTGAAAAATCGCCCATTGCTGGGCCGCACAGCAGAAGAGGTGCTCTCAGAACTTGAGCAGAAGGATAGTGTGACAGTCAATTTTGAACCGCCGCTCGCGTCCCACAAGCCAACTGTCGTCAAGATTCACCGGATTTCTATGAACCAGTGAGGACTAAGCCGTGCAGAGAGTTGTTTACTGCGTGGGCTGTATAGAGGGCAAGGTAGAAGGCTTCGTTGTCGAAGGCGGGCAGGACGAGGCCCGTGAAGCCCCTAGGGACGTGCCCTGCCCCTACTGTGGAGAGCAGAACCTCATCCTTTGGCCCGCTGACGCAGCGTTTACGACCCGAAAGAGGCACAGAAGGAGAAAGCGAAAATGGGTAAGCCAAGACCTACGGGCCATAGTTGTGGTGGCACTGCTTTACCTAGTCTTCTCCTACTCCATAGGGTCTTCGGCTGCCCTCAGTGCCGTTCTGGCGATTATGGGTGGCCTTCTTATCTGGCTGGTGTATCCCCGTAAGGGGGCAGAATTTGTGCCGTTTCGTGTCAGCGTGACAATCAAGTGGCCCGAGGTGCTCCGAGCGTGTGGCCTAATCAAGAGCGAAGAAGAGCTACGGGAGATTGATTCAGCGGTGGCCAGCAGACTGGCGGAGCAGGACTACCACATTCTGCACGACGGTTTCACCTTTACTGTTCTCGGGCCACGCCTAATCTACTGGGACGACCGCAAGACATTTCAGACCAAGATTGACCTAGGCACACGGATAGAGGAGATCAAGTTTAAGAACGAAGTCTTACCTGGTATTCCGTTCTCCCCCGCCGTCGTTTTCAGAGATCGAATAGGTTACTACGTGCTAGGAATCGTCACGCCTGGAACAGATGAACGCGAGCGTTATAAGGGCGACCATCGTGAACTACTGCCCATCGCGGTTCTCCCCAGAGAGGAGTTTGAGTATTTTTACGACTCCGACCTTGGCTACGATGAACGGCGGCATCTGAGAGCCGCACAGTACAGAGACGAGTTACTGGCCGAACACGGCTGGACGCGGCCCGAGGACTACCCTGACCGGTGGGAACCAGACCCGCCCAGCCATCTAGAACATAGGTACGTAAGGGTATGGCACGAGCCGATTTGATGGCTTTCGAGCCGCAGAGAAAGAGGGCCAAAACCTCCACTGCGCGCATCGTACAGACGACCTCAGTTCAGCCGTTGAAGTGCAAGGAGCCACTTTTGAACAATCCAGACAAAGTGTTCTTTATAGAGGCGTACTTCGATAGGATGCGGGCACGGGTTGACCAGCTTAAGAAGCTAGATGCGGGCTTGCTTGACGGCGAGTCATTCAGAGACGAAGCACTCATCCTCTGTCTGGTCTACATCGACGGAATGGCGTCCTGTTACTACGGCGAGAAAGGAACGAAAACGAAGGAGAATTTCTGCAAGGCACTGAGAGAACTCAGCGGTGACCCGCTCTTTGGAAAGCTCCACGTACCCTACCTTCTAAGCCATGAATTCGACAAGCACGGGGCTGGAGCAAAGCCTGCGGTTGAGGCGCTGGCGGCGAGCAAGCCGGGACAATTGCTTGACGAAACTGAAGTAGCAGACGCCATCCCCAAGAGCAGAGTGGAAAAGTCAGATCAGCAGAGCCTCATCACAAATCTCTGGCGTTACTCAGTCGGTGCAATCTGCTACGAAGTGATGAGAAATGCTGCCGTACACGGTCTGGGTGCCAGTCCACTATCTTTTGGCGAAACACTTCACGCTGGCGCGCAGGGGTTCGAGTTGAACTTCCCAGTGCTTCATGAGGCTCTTCGTTCCATCAGCGAGCAAGTTGCGAAGGAGTCAATTGACAAAGGGGAGTGGTTCGGCAGGAAGAATTATCTGAAGAGTCGATGAGATTTCGAGCCAGAAACCCCTAGACGGGTAGCTATCAGCACAAAAAACTTGCGAAGCACCTACGCCGTAGCCATGAATTCCAACACGCCCTACCATGCCTTGACTCTGCACACTGTGCACAGCGGAAAACCTGTAGACAAGGTTCCATCCTCAATAAAACTTGCAGGGCACCTACGCCACAGGGCAAGGTTCCACTACGCCCTACCATGACCTGCAAGAGACTATGTTCCATACGAGGTTGGTAGTATCTACGGCGTAGAGAAGCTCTTGCAAAGTCGTGGCTTAGGGCGTCAGAAGCGGGCCGAAACGTTGGACTTTTGCAGCAAAGAAAGCTGAGTTAGCCAGCTTACGACTTGGTTCCATCTCATTGTCACTTGGGCTACCAACCGCTTTTCTTTCGCCGGCTCCTCTTGCACCGCTCGAAGAAATCGTGCTAGTTTGCCGGACTTCGTCGGAGAGAAAAGAAAATGAGCACGGCAGCGGGGGCCGTTGTCGATCCCGAAGTGGAGGAGCTACAGGCAACCCCCGACCCTTCCAACACCACGTGCTGCGTCGTCGGCGGCGGACCGGGCGGCATGATGCTCGCGCTGTTGCTGGCGCGTCAGGGCATCAAGGTCACGCTGCTCGAGCAGCACCGTGATTTTGACCGCGAGTTTCGCGGCGACACCGTTCATCCCTCGGTCCTCGAGATTCTCGACCAGATCGGTCTGGCGGAACCTCTGCATCAGCTTCCGCACGCCAAGGTGTACGGACCGACTCTCCGATTCTCCAACACCAGCTACAACCCCATCGATTTTCGCAGGCTGAAAACAAAATTTCCCTACATCATGATGATCCCTCAGACCAGCTTCCTGGAGTTTCTCGCCCAGGAAGCGCAGCAGTACTCGAATTTCCGGCTGGTGATGGGGGCGCAGGCCGAATCGCTGATCGAGGAAGAAGGCACGGTTCGCGGGGTCCGCTACCGGCAAGGCGACAGCACGCACGAACTGCGTGCCCTGCTCACCGTGGGAGCGGACGGCCGCTTTTCCAAGGTCCGCCAGCTTTGCGGCTTTGAGCCCATAAAGACTTCGCCGCCCATGGACATCCTCTGGTTTCGCCTGCCTCACACGCCGGAAGACAAGGGACACACCGACCGCGTTGTGGGTGGTTTGGGCATGGGCAAGATCCTGGCCGTGTTCCCCCGGCATGATTACTGGCAGGTCGGCTACGTGTTTCCCAAGGGCCAGTATCAGCAACTGAAGGCTGCGGGTTTGGAGGCGCTTCGCCAGTCGATCGTTGAGATCGTGCCAGGTTTCGCCAAACACGTCGAATCGCTGACGGACTGGAAGCAGTTCTCGCTCTTGTCGGTGGAATCCAGCCGCTGCCCTGTCTGGTACAAACCCGGCGTGTTGTTGATCGGCGATGCGGCCCATGTGATGTCTCCGGTCGGAGGCGTGGGCATCAACTACGCCATCCAGGATGCCGTGGTGGCCGTAAACCTGCTCGCTGAACCGCTCAGGTCCGGCAGGGTGGAAGTTGGTGATCTGGCCAAGGTTCAGCGCGAGCGGGAATGGCCCACCCGGATCATTCAGCGGATTCAATCCGTCATGCAGAAAGGAATGGTTGCCCGAGTACTTGGCTCTCAGGAGCCGTTTCGGATCCCGCTCATCGTTCGATTGCTGTTCCGGACCCCTGTGATCCGCGACTTGCCCGCGCGTTTGTTCGCCTTCGGCGTGAAGCGGGTCCGCCTCACCGTCTAGGCGGTTGCCGTACCCTCGCGCTCCGCAGCTTTCTGCCCATGAATTCACTTTGACGCTGTGTTATGCCCGCGAATGTGGAATAATGCTGGCCGGTACAGCGTACGGTCTTTGGGGCGTGGTTCTCCGGCGCCCTTGGGATCACCAGAGGAGAGGAGACCGCCTGAAGGTTCATCTCGTCAATCCCAGCATGGTGTCCTTCGGGACGGCGGTGATCACGCCGCGCTGGCTCTACGTTCTGGCCTCCGCCACGCCCCGTTCCTTCGGAGATCCATCCCTGGTGGATGAAACGCTGGCGCCACTGGATCCTGCCAGCATTCAGCCGGGAGACGCGGTCGGCATTGGCATTCACACGGCCAACGCCCTCCGCGGCTACGAGATCGGGCGGCTGGCGCGCGAACGCGGTGCCTACGTCATTTTTGGCGGCATCCACGCCACGCTCTATCCCGAAGAAGCCCAGGAACTCGGGGGCGCACACGCGGTCGTCAAAGGCGATGGCGACCTGGTTTGGCCGGAAGTGCTGGCCGACTGCTCCAAGGGCGGGCCTCAGCCCATCTACACCGGAGGCCGCATCGAGGGCGGGTCGTTCCTGCCTGGCCGCTGGGACCTGATTCCCCGCAACCGCTACATGTGGGCTTCGGTGCAGACCGTGCGCGGCTGCCCCAAGCACTGCTCCTTCTGCTCCGTCTGGCGCACCGACGGCCAGCGCCCGCGCCAGCGCACCAGCGATGCCGTCATCGAAGAGATCGTAGAGCTGCGCCGCCGCGGCTTCTGCTTCATCGCCCTGGCCGACGACAATTTCTATCCCGTCACCCTCACCGACCTGCGGGATGCCGAACGGCAGAAGAACTTTGGCCGCTTGCAGGAGCTTCAGGCCATGCGGGCGGAGCGCTTTGAACTGATGGCGCGCCTGGCTCAGCTTCCCAAGGACATGTGTTTCTTCACCCAGATCACCATGGAGGCGGCCGAGGATCCCAACTTCCTCGATGCCATGAAGGCGGCGCGCATCAAAGGGGCGCTGGTAGGTGTGGAATCGGTCACCGCCGAAGGGCTCAAGGATGTTTACAAGGACTTCAACGACGCCGGCGAAAACCTGGTGGAGCGTCTGCGGACCTTCCGCCGGCATGGCGTGCACGTGCTGGGCTCGTTCATCTTCGGATTGCCCAGCGACCGGCCGTCCACCTTCGACGCCACCGCCGCCGTCGCCGAGCGCGCCGACCTCACCTTCGCGCAGTTCGTGATGCTCACTCCCTTTCCCGGCACCGTGGACTTCAACCGCTGGGAGAAGATGCTGGGCGACAATCCGGAGAAGATTGCCGGCGTCCCCATCACCCGGCGCTGGCTCATACCGCAGGCAATGCGTCCCAAGCTCTACTGGCCCCATCCGGCGATGTCCGGAGAGGAGATCCGGGAGCAGACCCAGGCCGTGTGGGACAAGTTCTACAGTTGGAAGTCCATCTGGAAGCGTTCGAAGTTCATCCGCTCCAAACAGGGTCGTCTGGCCTTCATGCTGATCTCCAAGATCTATCGCCAGATGTATGCGGACACCGGCATCGCTACCGACAGCGCGCGCATTGCCTGGTCGGCGCGCTGGGCGCGATGGATGGCTGTACCATGCCGCCGGCTGTTCTCCGCGCGCCCCATGCCCAGTCTTGCGGTGCCGCAGGCAGAGACGTGCGCTCCCATCCTGATTACTCCCGTGGAGGCGGAAACCAAACCCGCCAGCGCGTGTTGACCGGTTTTCTCCTTCTGGCCGCCGACCTGGCAGGAGGTGTCATCGTGCTCGGGTCATCGACGTAGGCCTCACGCGGCAAGGGTACAGCCGGGCAGCGCACTCGCGTTCGCTTGGTTCGCGAACGGTTCGACATTTGCCGCTGGTCGGAGTAACCCAGCCCAGGCCGCGGATGCCTCCAGGCAGCTAGGAGCTGGTCGGCTCCGGTCCTGCTGGCGAGAGGGGCGTCTCGAGGGTGAGAGCGGCCTCATCGGGCGGATGCTGTTTTTCCAGCTTGCGCTGCAGCTTGCGGGCTGCTTTAGCGCGCTGCTTCTCCTGGCGGTCTTGTTCTTTCCTGCGCTTGGTACGGCCCGAACCTGAACGACCAGGCATAAACCCTCCTCAGGGAACACATTGCCACATCCGTAGGCAGCAACCTGCATAGAACGCTACCAGCGAGACTCGCGGGGTCTGCGTCCCTGGCCGCCGCGATTGCCGCCGCTAGGGCCGCCTTTTCTGTCTCCTCGGTCCCGCTGCGGACGGGCTTCATTCACGGTTAGGGGACGTCCTCCCACTTCCATGCCATTCAGGGCCCCGATTGCCTTGTCGGCATCGGCGTCGTTGGTCATCTCCACAAAGGCGAACCCACGCGGGCGTCCGGTCCCCTGCTCGGTGATGACGTTGACGGCCTGTACCGGGCCGTGCGCTTCGAACATTCCCTTCAACTCGGCTTCTGACGTCCCGAAGGACAGGTTTCCGACATAAATCTTTTTCATGGTTCCTCTTTATTAGGTAACGGTTCCCGCTATGCGCAGGTGTGCTGACAAAATGCCCCTTTAGGCGCCGGCCAAAAGTTTCTGGACTCTCTCGATGATGTCATCGGAGCCCTCTCGCCGGAGGATCAATTCGCCGTTCAGAAAAACTCGGCACAGGTTCTGAGAGTTGTGGAGCAGAAAGCCGACTCGCTGCGCGGGGTCGGAGTCCCGAATGCTCTGCCACAAGCCGAAGTTTCCATCCGCGCTGTCGTTCAAAGCCAGCAGCACAAGGTCCGGACGCGAGGCACTCCAGCGCGTGCGGGCTTCGGAAGCGTTGTTTGCGGTTTCCACCTCGTACCCGTGGGTGCTGAGCATGATGGCCTGAGCGCTCAAAAGCTGTGGATTACTGCCCACCAGCAGGATTTTTTCCATGTCCTCTTCCCGACCCGAACGACTTTGCCCGGTCACTCGCTTACTCCTCATGCGCCACACCATGCCTGGGGCGCGCACATTGATGCGCAACTCGCCGGTCCCGGGTGCAGGATGACGGAGTCGGGCGGGAGGGATCTGAGGCTACCTACGTTGGCAGGTCCTCCGCCGTTGATGCACGTCTGATTGCGCAAAGAACCGGCGTGAAAAACGCGGCGGAAAGATGCGAAAGGAGACTCTTAAAGTATAGCCTGAATCCGAGTGGCCCGGCCTTTTATCTTAACGGCACGGAATTCGCCAGGCTAACCCACTCGCATCTTGACGCAGGCCACAGTTTTAGTATCTTCAGCATCGCCGGCCGGCGGTGCAGCCTGGGGGCTGGCGTGCTGGTGTTGACGTCATGAAACCCGATCGCATCGGGCAGTTCGAGATCCTCGCAGAGCTCGGCCCCTGGGCCGAGGGCGGCAGCGTGTATCGCGCCAAGGACGCCAAGCAGCGCGCGGTCCTGCTGCGCGCCCTGCGGCTGGACGCACCCGGAGCCGCGCAGAAGCTGATGCAGGTCTCGCTCGAGGCCAAAGCTGCCAGCGCACTGGCCAGTCCCAACATTGCCGGCGTGCTGGGCGGAGGCAAGGCTGGAGATGTCTACGTAGTCGGTTGGGAATTCGTGGAGGGCGTGAAGCTTTCGGCCACGCTCGCGAAAGGTGAACCGCTCACTCCTTCGGAAGTTCCCGACCTCTGCCGTCAGATTTGTTTGGGGCTCGACCACGCGCACTCCAAGAATGTGGTCCACCCCGAACTCAAGCCCGGCAACATCCTGGTGGAGTGGGACGGCACCGCCAAAATGCTGGATTTCGGCGTGCCCCGCCGACCCATGGGCAACGAACTGAGCGAAGCCCTCCACTACATCTCGCCCGAGGAAGCGCGCGGCTCGAACCTCAGCCCCCGCTCGAACCTTTTCAGTTGGGGCGCCATCCTCTATCAGATGGTGACCGGCAAGCGGCCCTTCACCGCCGAGAGCGCCGGGGAACTGCGGCGCAAGATCATCGAGGAAATGCCGCCGGCGCCCCACGACGTGAAAAAGGATGTGCACCCCGGCCTCAGCCGAATCATCATGAAGGTCCTGGCCAAAGAGCCGGCGGAACGTTATGCATCCGGCGCCGAGCTGATGCGCGACCTGGAGAACTACAAGCGCGTGGAGGTTGCACCTCCCGCGCCTCCCCAACCGGCAACACCGCCGCCTCGACCCGTCACTGCGCAAACTCCGGCTGCGGATCTGCGCCCCAAGCCGGTTCCGGTTGCTGCTCCACCGCCCGTGCCCGCTCCGCCGGCTCCGGTTGCGGCGGCGCCTCCACTGCCCGCGAATGTACCCGCTCCCGCGCCAGCCGCGGACACGCCGACTC
>JBOGLL010000041.1:0-7078 GCA_050746065.1 Terriglobales bacterium
GCAGCCGAGGACGGCTGCCCCACACCAGCAGCCGAAGACGGCTGCCCCACACCACCAGCCGAGGACGGCTGCCCCACACCAGCAGCCGAGGACGGCTGCCCCACACCAGCAGCCGAAGACGGCTGCCCCACACGCTTCCACACGGGAATGGCGAAGCCCTCAACGTCCCACTCGACACGGGTAAGAAACAGCCCGAGCGTGTTGTCCTGATGCTGGTCGGCGTGAAGGATGTTGCCGTTGTTGCGGAAAATGAAATCGGCGATGGCCGCGACCAGCCCTTTGCGGTCCGGGCAACTGATGAGGAGAATCGCAGTGTTTTTCATTTAGCCACAGAGGCACAGAGACACAGAGAATCCAAGTATTCGAGGTGAACCCTTGTTCGATAGCGGCGCGGGACGTGTAAGAAACCGGCAGTTACAAATTGCGAATTGACAGTCATTCGGTTTCTCGGTGTCTCGGTGTCTCTGTGGCGGAAGTTATTTCTTCACGTCCTTCAGGATCTCTCTCGCCGCGTTCGCTCCGCTCAGTCCCGTGAGTCCATTTCCGGGATGCGTTCCCGAGCCGCACAGATAGAGCCCGCGAATCGGTGTCCGGTAGCGCGCCCAGCCGATCAGTGGACGCATGGTAAAAAGCTGGTCGAGCGCCAGTTCGCCGTGGAAAATGTGTCCTCCGGTGAAGCCGTAGGTTTCCTCGAGGTCGAGCGGTGTGATGACCTGTCGCGCCAGGATGAGGCTCGGCAGATCAGGCGCGTATTCGGCAAGCGTCTTCACGACCAAGTTGCCCAGAGCGTTGCGCTGTTCCGGCCAGCTCGATTCCTTCAGGTGATAGGGCGCGAACTGCACATGCACCGACATAACGTGCTTGCCAGCGGGTGCAAGGGTTGCATCGGTGACCGAAGGAATGGCGACTTCGAGATAAGGCGCGCACGAGAAGTTGCCGTACTTCGAGTCGTCGAAGGCGCGCTCGAGGTAGTCAATCTCGGGGCCGATGTGAATGCGCCCTGCGAGCGCGCCGTTGGCAACCGCAAGAGCGCGGAACCTGGGCAATCCATCGAGCGCCAGGTTCACCTTGGCCACCGTTCCCGGCGAGCGGTAATGCTGCATCTTCACCAGGAAGTCAGGCGCGAGATGCGCGGGATCGAGCAGCTTGAGGAAGGTGCGCCGCGGATCGGCTCCGGAAATCACGTGCTTCGCGGCAATCTCCTCGCCGCCGGCGAGCACAACGCCGGTTGCGGCACCGTCTTTCACCAGCACCTGCGCGACTTCAGCGCCGGTGCGGATCTCGGCTCCGGCTGCTTTGGCCGCAGCAGCCATGGCCTCGGTGAGCCTGCCCATTCCGCCACGCACGAAGCAGGAAGAACCCGCGGGATGAGGGTCGGAAGCGGCGCGCAGCAGCAGCACAGTACCCGATCCTGCGGACCACGGGCCGAGGAACGCGCCGAAGATGCCGCGCGCAGCGATGGTCGCGCGCAGCAGCTCGGTCTCGAAGTACTCGGAGACCAGGTCGGCGACCGCCATCGGGCCCCAGCGCAGCACGCGGAACATATCCTCGCGGCTGAGGCCGCGGAAACCGCGCCCGACCTGGAGCAGATGCCACAGGTCGGACGCCGAGGGCGAGTCGATGTCCGGAGGCGGGAACTCGAGCACGTGACTGAGAAATCCGCCGATGCGCGCCATGACTTCCTGGAATTGCGGATACTTCTGTGCGTCCTTGGCCGAGAATTGGGCGATGCTCTGTGCGGAACGTGCCGCGTCGTTGTACAGAACGATGGCGCGGCCGTCAGGCGCGGGCGCGAAGACGCGCGGATCAGGATGGATGAACTCGGCTCCATGACGCGTGAGTTCCATGTCGCGCACGACGTCCGGATGTATGGGACCGCAGGCATGCGCCAGCGCGGAGCAGCGGAAGCCTGGATGAATCTCCTCGGTGACGGCGCCGCCTCCGACCAGGTCGCGGCGCTCGAGGACAAGCGGTTGGAGTCCGGCGCTGGCGAGATGCCAGGCCGCGACCAATGCGTTGTGTCCTGCACCAAGGATGATGACGTCGCGCATGAGTGGTGTGTGCTTTCCCTCAGGGGCTAAAGCCCCGAATGCAAAACCGAGATCCCTCGACTCGTCCTCCCTCCGCCCCGACCGCGGTCGGGGCCTCGGTCGGACTCGCTCGGGATGACAATTCTTAGAAGAGGAACCTTGAGGCGCGGTTGAAACCGCGCCCTTTCAAAGCAGGGTTCCAAACTCTTGTCAGGGGCTAAAGCCCCGCTGCAAGCAGCGACGATTTCTAAACCGCTCCGTTCTTCCAGTCCTTCAGGATCTCCATGGCGGCGATGCGTCCGGGAGCGCCCATAATGCCGCCTCCGGGATGCGTGGCCGAACCGCACATATAAAGGTTCTTCACGGGAGTGCGATACTGCGCCCAGCCGGGAACGGGACGCAGGAAGAAGAGCTGCTCGAGCGACAACTCGCCCTGGAAGATGTTGCCCTCGGTGAGGCCGAACTCGCGCTCCAAATCGAGCGGCGTGACCACCTGGCGATGCAGGATGATGTCCTTAATGTTGGGCGCATGCTCGGCGATGGTATTGATCACGGTGTCGCCGAAGGCCTCGCGCTTTTCATCCCAATTGCCCTCGCGCAGCTTGTAGGGCGCGTACTGCACAAAGCACGACATCACGTGCTTCCCTGGAGGCGCCACGGAAGGATCGGTGAGGCTGGGAATCACGACGTCCACGTAAGGACGCCGCGAGTAGTCGCCGTATTTGGCGTCGTCGTAGGCGCGCTCCATGTACTCGATGCTGGGCGAAATGCTAATGGCGCCCCGCAGATGCGAGCCCGGTCCGGGCAGACACTTGAAGTCGGGCAGAGCATCGAGCGCCAGGTTCACCTTGCCCGACGATCCGCGGAACTTGTAGCGGTGCACTTCCTCCAGGAAGTCGCCGGGCAGGTTGCCCTGCTCTATCATCTTGACGAAGGTGAGCCGGGGATCGACGCTGGAGGAAACCAGGTCGGCGTGGAATTCGTCGCCATTTTCCAGCGCGACGCCCGTCGCGCGGCCGTTCTTCACCAGGATGCGGGCGATGGGCGACTTGGTGCGGATCTCAACTCCGGCTTCGCGGGCGGCGTCGGCGATGGAGTTGGAGATGGCGCCAGTGCCTCCGCGGGCGAATCCCCAAGAACGGAACGCGCCGTCGATCTCGCCCATGTAGTGATGCAGCAGCACGTACGCAGTGCCCGGCGAACGCACGCCCAGGAACGTCCCGATGATGCCCGACGCGGACATGGTGGCTTTGAGCACGTCGGTCTCGAACCATTGGTCGAGGAAGTCCACCGCGCTCATGGTCATGAGCTGCACCTGGTTGTACTTCTCCTCCGCCGGCAGCGCGCGGAAGCGCTGGCCCAGGAACATGAGCTTGCGCAGGGCGTCGAGTGAGATCTTCGTGGGATCGGGCGGCGTCATCGCCAGGATGGGCTTGACGAAGCGGCACATCTGCAGCATCTCTTTGCCGAACTCTTCGTAAGCTTCGGCATCAAGTTTGGAGTGGCGCGCGATCTCGCGGCGCGTCTTGCCGTGGTCGTTCACTCGCCACAGGTAATCGCCGCTGGGCATGGGCGTGAAGGTGCCATCGAGTGGCAGAATTTCCAATCCGTGACGCGGCAGGTCGAGTTCGCGAATGATCTCCGGGCGCAGCAGCGAAACCACGTAGGAACAGACGGAGAACTTGAATCCGGGAAAGACTTCTTCCGTCACCGCGGCGCCGCCGAGGACGTGACGGCGCTCGAGGACGAGCACCTTCTTCCCCGCGCGGGCGAGGTAAGCGGCGTTGACCAGGCCGTTGTGGCCTCCGCCGATGACGATAGCGTCGTATTTCTGGGGCATGCGCGCGACGGCGGCGCGCAAGGTGCGGCGCCGCCTCGAAGAGCAACCATTCTAAACGCGGGATGGCTGCTTTGTCTCGGCAGCGGAGCGGCAGGTCACCGCGCGGCGGAAGTCCAGCGTGGGCGTCTATAATCCTTGATTCGACTACCAGCAGGAGAACACCTTGCCCATTGGTACTGCCTTTCACGAACGCACCTTCGGACTCTGTGAGAGCCTGAACTACCGGGAGTGGTCCGGGTACTACACGGTCAGCGCGTATGAGATGCACCATGAGCACGAGTACAACGCTATCCGCAATGCGGCCGCGCTGATCGACGTTTCCCCGCTCTACAAGTACCTGCTCACCGGCCGCGATGCCACGCGCCTGGTGCAGCGGGTGAACACGCGCGACATCACCAAGGTCGCCATAGGGCAGGTGATCTATACATGCTGGTGCGACGAACGCGGCAAGGTCATCGACGACGGAACCATCACTCGCCTGGCCGAGAATACGTATCGCTGGACGGCGGCCGATCCCAACCTGCGCTGGTTCAAGCAGAACGCCGTGGGAATGGACGTCACGATCGACGACATCTCCGACCAGCTCGCGGCGCTGGCGCTGCAAGGACCAACCTCCGGCCGCATGCTCAAGAAAATCGCCGAAGGCGCCGACGTCGAGAACCTGAAGTACTTCCGCATGACGCGCGGGAAAATCGGCGGCATTGCGGTAGACATTTCGCGTACCGGCTACACCGGCGACCTCGGGTATGAGATCTGGATGCCCTGGCGCGACGCGCTGACGGTTTGGGACGCGCTGATGAAGGCGGGACGCGAGTTCGATATCCACGCCGCGGGCATGCTGGCGCTGGATGTGGCACGCATCGAGGCCGGATTGCTGCTGATCGAAGTGGATTACAACAGCAGCAAGAAGGCGCTGATCGAATCGCAAAAGTTCTCGCCGTATGAGATCGGGCTGGGGCGCATGGTCCACCTGGAAAAGGAGCACTTCATTGGCCGCGCTGCGCTGGCCGAGCAGAACCGGCGTGGCCCTGAGCGCCAGTTCGTGGGCCTGGAGATCGATTGGACGGAAGTCGAGCGACTGTACGAGACCGTAGGTCTCGCGCCGGTGGCGCCGGCGACCGCGTCGCGCGTGCACGTTCCGGTTTACTCTGACGGGCGGCAAGTCGGCAAAGCCACTTCGACCACTTGGTCGCCCACGCTGAAGAAGATGATCGCGCTAGCTAGCGTGGCTTCCGCTTTCGCAAAGGACGGCACCCGGCTGCGGATGGAGCTGACCATTGAAGCCGTGCGTCACACGGTGGGAGTGAGCGTCGCGCCGCTTCCCTTTTTCAATCCCAAGCGCAAGACGGCAGCGCCGCTCTCGAAGATCGGGAGTTGACCGTGTCCGGACGCCTGGATGCGCTGCAATCCGCCGGCATTTTTCTGTTGCGTGTGGTGCTGGGCGGGATCGTGCTGGCCTATTGCTTTTCCCGCATTACGGGCGGCATGACGGCGTTCACCACCATGGTGACCTCTCTTGGGCTGCCTAGCTGGATCGCGCCCGTGGCTTCGTGGGTCGAGGTGCTGGCGGCGGCGCTACTGGTGGTCGGACTTCAAACGCGGCTGGCGGCAGCGGTGATCCTGCTTTACATGATCCTCGGCGTTCGGCTGCACTTTGGCCAGGGTCTGGCCGCCTATGACGCCTATTTGTCTCATGCCGTGATGGCGCTGGCTGTGGTGTTTTTCGGCGCAGGGCCGAGGTCAGTGGACAATAAGGTGCGGGCGACAAGCGGAAGAAGGAAATAGCGGGCGGGGTCGCCCGCTTCCACATGCCCCTTTTCCCACATCGGGCCCAGCCGAGGACGGCCGGGCTACACGCACTAGTATCGCGCCAGGTCTTCCATCGCTTTGAACAGATCGTCGGCCTGCGGGAGGATCTCGTCTTCCAGCAGGGGTTGGTAGGCGACGAAGGTGTCCATGGCGGCGACGCGGCGGACGGGCGCGTCGAGCGAGTCGAACAATTCCTCGGCGATGCGGGCGGCGATCTCGGCGCCGTAACCCCAGCTCAGCATGTCCTCGTGGGCCACGATCACGCGGCTGGTCTTGCGCACGCTGGCCGCAATGGCCTCCCAGTCGTAGGGGTTCAGGGTGCGCAGATCGATCAGCTCCACGCTGACGTTGTGTTCACGCTCCATGCGCTGTGCCGCCTGCAAGGCGCGCGGCACCACGGCGCCGTAGGTGATGACGGTGAGGTCCGTGCCTTCCTTCCAGGTGCGCGCTTTGCCGAAAGGAATCATGTACTCGGGGCCGGGGTAGGGCGCGCGGCCGAAAGGCTCGCGGTAGAGCCGCTTATGCTCCAGGAACAAAACAGGATCGTCGCAGCGGATGGCGGTGCGCAGCAGGCCATGGGCGTCGAGCGCATTGGACGGAAACACAACGTGGATGCCGGGCGTGTGCGTGAACATGCTTTCGCCGCATTGCGAGTGGTAGACGGCGCCCCCCGTCAGATAGCCACCGATGGCTACGCGGATGACGGCGGGGCAAGAAAAAGTTCCGTTCGAGCGCCAGCGCAGGAGCGGCATCTCGTCGCGGAGCTGCATCATGGCCGGCCAGATGTAATCGAAGAACTGGATCTCGGCCACCGGTTTCAGTCCGCGCGTGGCCATGCCCACGGCGCGGCCAACAATGTTGGCTTCGGCGAGCGGTGAATTGAAGACGCGCTCGCAGCCAAACTCGGCCTGCAGGTTAGCGGTGAGCTTGAAGACGCCGCCCTTGCCCTTCACCAGTTTCTGCTTGAGGTACTGCTCGCGCGAGCAGTCGGCCACGTCTTCGCCGAAGACGACGATGCGCGGATCGCGGCGCATCTCGTCGCGCAGGCAGGCATTGATGAGGTCGGCCATGGTCTTCTCGCCGGCCGCGGCAGCGACGGGCTTATCAGCCGCGGTGCCGGAGTAGGTGGCCTGCCATTCGAGCGTGGGCGAGTCCAGTCCGGTTTGCGGCAGGGTGTCGAAGGCGGAGGAACGGGGATCGAGATCTTCTGAGTAAATAAATCTGGTGATCGAGTCCTTGGCCGGAGGGGCAGCGGCCAGCGCGCGGTCGGTCGCCTGCTGGACTTCCTCATCCACCTCCTGCTCCAACTGGTTGATGCCCTTCTCGTCGAGGATGTTCTCGCGGATCAGGAACATCTGCATGCGGGTGATGGGATCGCGCGCCGCGTCTTTCTGGCGCT
>JBOGLL010000042.1:0-2348 GCA_050746065.1 Terriglobales bacterium
GCCCCAGGTAGCCGGCGGGCGAGCCGAAGATCTGTTCGATCTCCTCAGGATGCATGGGGCGGAACTCGCCGCCCACGGCCGCCGATAACTTGGCTTCGTGGAGCGTGTGATCGCCGCGCACGAACACGACTACCGCCCTGGGCGTCGCGGTGTCGCCTGCCATGTAGGCCAGGGTCTTGATCTTCTGTGTGGGCGAAACCTTAAGGAAGCGCGCCACATCTTCGATGGTCTTCATGCCCGGCGTTTCCACGGGCTGCGGCTTGCCGTCACCCTTCGCGGGCAGGTCCTCCACTGGCGCCAAGCGCGACGATGCTTTCTCCAGGTTCGCCGCGTACTTGCACTTGGCGCAACTGGCCACGATGTCTTCGCCCGCGTCGGTCATCACCATGAACTCGTGCGATTGCGATCCGCCCATGGCGCCGGAGTGCGCCTCTACCACCACGTACTTCAACCCGCAGCGGTCGAAGATTCGGCAGTACGTGTCGTAATGCTTCTGGTAGGAGACGTCGAGCCCGGCCGGGTCCAGGTCGAAGGAGTAGGAGTCCTTCATGATGAACTGGCGTACGCGCAGCAGCCCCGATTTGGGCCGCGGCTCATCGCGGAATTTGGTCTGGATCTGGTACCAGATCTGCGGCAACTGCTTGTAGCTGCGCAATTCCTTGCGCGCGATCTCGGTCATGACTTCTTCGTGGGTCATACCCAGACAGAGGTCGGCGCCCTTTCGGTCTTTCAGGCGAAACATGTTGTCACCCATCGCCGACCAGCGACCCGAAGCTTCCCACAGCTCGCGCGGATTGAGCGCCGGCAGGTAGAACTCCTGCCCGATGCGGTCCATTTCCTGGCGTACGATCGCCCCGATCTTGAGCAGGGAGCGCTGTCCAAGAAAGAGATAGGAATAGATGCCAGCGGCGAGCTGCCGGACGTAGGCCGCCCGCACCAGGAACTTGTGGCTGGCAACCTCGGCGTCAGCCGGGGCTTCGCGCAGCGTGGGGATGAACAGTTTCGACCAGCGATACATAGAGATCCTTCGCTTCGCTCAGGATTTCGGCTGCGGGCTCCCGGCCGCCGCGGCGGCCTCACGCCCGCAAGGCGCCTCAACTTCGGCATCAGCCGGGGCCTCGCGCAGCGTGGGGATGAAGAGCTGTGACCAGCGATGCATTCCGGTGTCGCCCTCTTATGGATGCGAATCGGTCATTCTAAATGAAAGAGGGATTCACCGCCGAGGACGCAGAGACCCGGAGCATGCAGGCTCAAATTCTCTGAGGCGTCGAGGAACCTCACACACCCGCCGCGCGTTTGGCCCAACCGCCCACCAGCGGATACTGCGCCCACTGACCCTTCATCGCTTTAAGGGCATACACAATGGCCAGAATCAGCGTCAGCAGGCTTCCGCCGAGGGCGAACAGCCAAATCACGGGAAGCGCGAAGAATACGATAGGCGTGGGTTGCTGCGTGCTGCCGCCCTGCGTGGAAAGCGCGAGGAACACGAAGGCCACCACCACCAGGGCCGTCAGCAGGGCCACCGCACCCAGCAGAAGCTGCCAGAAGATGGCTTGCAGGCAATGAAACGCCACGAAGCGTGAGTTGCGCTTCCAGAGGAAAATCGCCAGAGGCCCCAGCACACCACAGAAAATCTGCAGTGCGTGCCCCAGGGCAGCCATGTCCTGCTCTTGGCGGGTGGGCGGCGGTTGGCCGGTGATTTCCATGGATATAATCGTTGGCTCGCAAGGTATTCAAAATGCCATCCCCGGTCAATCAAATTGCGCAGCGACGAGTGGACGCCGACATCGCTCGCTCCTGGACGCTGCCTTCGCGCCTTTACACTGATCCTGCTGCGCTGGCCGGCGAGCAGCAGCGCATCTTCTCCCGCACCTGGCAGCTTGTCGGACGCCGCGACCAGGTCACAAACCCCGGCGATTACTTCACCACCGAAGTTGCCGGCGAGCCGCTCCTGATCGCTCGCGACGCGGAGGGCAAGCTGCGCGCCTTCTACAACGTGTGCCGGCATCGCGCCGGGCCGCCCGCCGAGGGTTGCGGATCGCGCAAAGTGTTCCGTTGCAGCTATCACGGCTGGACCTATGGCCTCGACGGCCATCTCCTGAACGCGCCGGAGTTCGAAGGCGTGGAAGATTTCCGTCCGGAGGAATTCGGCCTGGCGCCGTTGCGGGTGGAAGAATGGGCGCTGTGGGTGTTTGTGAATCTGGATGACGACGCGGAGCCGCTGCTCGCCTCGCTACGCGAGCTTCCCGCACAAGCCGCGCGTTTCAACCTGGAGCGGCTGCGATTCCTGGAGCGCAGCGAATACTTGATGCAATGCAACTGGAAGACCTACATGGACAACTATCTGG
>JBOGLL010000043.1:0-12581 GCA_050746065.1 Terriglobales bacterium
CCCTGATGCTGGTGCAACAGCTCGGGCTGGGCGCGCTGCTGGGCGTAGTGGGAGGACGTGCCGCCCTGGCCGCGGTGAACCGCATTCGCCTGCAGTGGGACGGGCTCTATCCCGTCTTTAGCCTCACCGTGGCCCTGCTCGTCTACGCAGGCACGGCGTCTCTGGGCGGAAACGGCTTCCTGGCGGTGTACATCGCCGGCGTCATGATTGGGCAGCGCAACATCATCCATCGCTCCACGGTGCGCTTGTTCCACGACGGCCTAGCCTGGCTGGCCCAGATTGTGATGTTCCTTGTGCTGGGGCTGCAGGTGTTTCCCTCGCGCCTGCCGCAGATCGCCGGGGCCGGCCTGACCGTGGCATTCTTCCTGATGTTCGCGGCCCGTCCGCTGAGCGTGTTGATCGCCCTGCCGGTCGGTGTGAGCGTAAGAGAAAGGTTGCTCATCGCCTGGGCCGGGCTGCGCGGGGCGGCGCCCATTGTACTGGCCACGTTTCCGCTGCTGGCTGGCGTGCGACATTCCGACGTCATTTTCCACGTCGTCTTTTTCGTTGCCCTCACGTCGCTGTTGCTTCAGGGCACCACTCTTCCCCGTGTGGCGCGCTGGCTGGGCCTTCAGGCGGAAGATTCCACCAGGCGGGTTTTCCCCCTCCTGTTCAATCCCGCTACCGCCACGGACCGGCAGGTTCTGGAGCTCCAAGTGGCCCGCGGCGCTTCCGCCGAGGGCAAGAGGATCATGGAACTGGGCCTGCCCGCGGGCGTCCTCATCCTGCTGGTCAATCGTGCAGATCAGTTCGTGGTGCCTCAGGGTGGCACCATCCTGCGCTTCGGTGACAGCGTCCTGGTGATGACCGACGCCGGGAAGGCTCACGCGGTTCGTGCGGTCTTCACCGGGTAGCGACCTGGCCACAGCCACGGAGCGGCATTGACCGTGCCCGTCCGAAGTTCTACGATTCCCGGCGCCATGGACCAGGTCCGCATCTCGCATCTGCACACTTACTTCCTGTTTCCTTTTGCGGTGAGCAGTGAGCAGGTGATCGCGCGCAATCCGCAGTTCTGGCGCAAGGCCATCCACTGGCTGGATGGCTTGGAGGAGTGGATCAAGATCTGTTCCGGCACCGGCAGCCACGTGCCCCGTCTGCTGGGCCGATGGCAGCGCCATTCCTACGACCGCTTCGAGCTCGACTCGGAAGCTTACCAGGACATGGTTTTCTTCCATCCCTTTGTGCGGCACGTCTTTTTCGATACGCAAACCAAAGAACCGGGGCCACACCCGGCACTGATCCGCTGTTATGTGCTGCCGCTGGACGGCAAGCAGGTTTTCCTGGAGGCCGCCGACGAGCAGGGCCGGCCACGGGCCGTGCAGGTCACCGAACTCCGCCTGTTTTTCTTCGCCAACGGCATGGGCATCCTCTCCGTGGGCGTGCAAGCGACCGATGTCACGCTGGATGAAGCGCTGTGGATCAACGAGCAGATGCGCAAAGTCTATCCCTCAAGCGGCCGCCAGGTCCGCGAAGGGCGCGCTCCCAACGAGTTTCAGCTGACCCTTCATGGCCCGGCGGGCCGGCAGGTCGTGGCCAGCGACCACTTTCAGAACGCCACCATGATCGGCTTCGAGCCGCCTCTGTCCAAGCTGGTGCAGTCGCTGCTCTACTTCCTGGACTACCAGCGGCGGGAATATGAGCAGGTGATCGACGAACGCATGATCGTGTACTCCTACGTCGAACTCGATCCCGATACCGCGCGCGATATCGTGGGCAGCGAGGAATACGAGGTCCTTTTCAGTCGCTTCCTCTATGTGGACCGCGCCGGTCCCGGCTACCGCTACCAGCGGGACTTCATCCGCAAGGAGTTGGACCGGCATGGGTACCGCCGCTGGGCGCACGAAGGCACCTACTACGGCTTCACCAGCTACAGCAACCTCAGCCTGTGTCTGGGAAAGGGGGACCGTGGCGGCCACCAGCTCCAGGAAGGCTTCCTCATCCACCGTATGTTCAACCAGCGTTACTACCTGATGACGGTGGTGGCGCTCTTCTACCGCGCCACGCTGCTCATGTTCAACGAAAAGACGGCGCTCATCTCCAAACTGCTTTACCTCGACCAGACCCGCTCCAGCGAGATGAAGCGCGAAAACGTCGAACTGGCGCTCAAACTGCGCGCCGAGTTCCTGCACTTCTCCAACTACTGGTATTTTTCCGAGCTGGCCAACAAGGACGAGGAGAGCCAGCACTTCGAGATGCAATGCCGCGAATACCGCATCGCGGAGATGATGACCGAGCTGGCAAAAGAGCTCGAGGCCATGAGCATCTCCACCACGGAGTTTTTCCAGGCGCGCAACACGGCCGCCGTGAATCGCCTGGCCATGCTCAGCCTGATCTTCGGCGCCGGCGCCATCGTCACCGGCTACTTCGGCATGAACTTCGGCGAGCGCTTTGGCTCCATCTTCTTTTCTCCCGGGACGCGCCTCGAGTACTTCGTTCACGGGGTGGCGGTTGCCGTCGTGAGCCTCTTTGCCCTGGGCGCGCTGATGTTTGGGCTCTACGTGATCTTTGCCAACTGGCGCGACTATGGCCACATCCTGGCCCCGCGCCACCGGCCGCTCAAGGCCGATCTGCTGCTGCAGTCCGCCATGGCTCCGCCAGAGAGCCCAGAGCTTGCAGAGGTTGGCGGCGAAACCACGGCCCACCCGCAACCGATCGAGCCGATGCAACAGCCCGAAAAAACTTAGGATTCTATGTGATTGCGTTTTCGCCAAACTTCTGCTTTATGGAAGATTTGATGAAGTCGAGAAAATGTTCCGCCGCTGCCCCCACGTCATCGAATGTGGTCGCGCCATTTATGATGGTTTCGATGGCAACCTTTTCCATATCATATTGGCCTAGCAGCATTCCTTCCTGCTGCTTGCGATATGCGTCATAGATGTAAAAGAAGCCGTAATCAACGCCTCCCGTATACGAGTCACTGAGTTGCACAAGATAGGAAAGACCACCGAAAAACCGGACAATCGCCCACACCGTACAGTCTTGCGCGTTCAAATACGCGAACACTGAATGCTGATGAGGCCCACTCTGTACCATGTGGGAAAAAGTCGGATTTACGAACAGCCGGGCGGGATGCGTGCCTTTACCGGTGCGAATGAACTCCCTGACATCTTTGAAAGTGTCCGAACGGGCTGTCACGACTCCGCACTTCAAGGCCAAGCACATGAATGCGACCTTTGTGGCGGCCCGCAACGCAGCGTCCTCCCCGATGAAATCCATAGAGATGCTCGACCCTGGTTGAACGACTATAGGGTCGGTGATTGGGATGATCTCTTTGCCCTTCGCCTTTGCCCACGCTTCGAACTTTTTCCGTTCCCTTAGAGTAGGGAAAAGGTATTCGAACTGTTTACGACCGTCCTGCCCTACGACTTCGGTTGGTGGACGACCAAGAGGGCGGATGCTTCCGTCGTGCCGAACAACCACTTTTAGCTCCGCACCCTGCCAAATTGCAGTCGCCTCCATGTTCGGAATGACCCCCTGCCGATTGCCAATCTGAAACAACCAGCAGAAGAACTTCATGGAGTTGTTGAACGAAGCCTCGAATTGGTCGGAGAAAATACCGTTGCATTGAATGCAGGTGGATTTCTCAACAACATCGTCCCCGCCCAAGGACGCCGGGAAGATGTGTTCGTCCGTAAGGTGCTCCGTTTTGGAACAGAACAAACAGGCGGGAGGGGAATTCTTCATCGTGTGTTAGATGGTATCGAATACTAAACTCGCCACCCAAACGCGGAGTTTTTCAGGAAATAGTAGCTAGAGTCATTTGGTGCCGAAGAAGGGACTCGAACCCCCACGCCCTTGCGGGCACATGGACCTGAACCATGCGCGTCTGCCAATTCCGCCACTTCGGCTGAAGTAATCAGGCAGGGACAGCAATTTCATTTTTGCAGAGGCCCGGCGGGCTGTCAAACCAGTGTCGAGTTGCGAGTAGCGAGTTGCGAGTAGCGAGAGTTTGCAAGCAACGTCTCTACGGACAAATTCACAGACCCTCGCGTAGAGACGTAGCTCGCTACGTCTCCCGAATACGTCTCCCGGCACAGCTTAGGCGGCGCGCGGCCCCTGCGCCGCCGGCTGCGGGAAGTCGAACAGCTCGTAATGCGCTACCGTGGGCTCGAAGTCGGTGAGAAAGTCCTTGTCGTCCGGGTAGTAGACCGCCTTCTCGACGTCCGCGCCCGCGAAGGCGCGGATGGAATCCCACGAGTCCCAGAAGGACACAAAGAAAAACTCGGCCCCGCCACCATTGTTACGGCGCAGCACCTGCACCCCGCGATTGCCCGGAGTGGCGTGGCATTCCTTCACCCCGGTGCGGATGAGCTGTTCGACAAAAGCGTCAGACTTGGTTTCCGTGGTCACTCCATGCCAGATGCGGGCGATCATTGGTGTGCTCCTTACGCTCTTCTTGTCGAGTACGGGAATTCGATGAAGGGATCACCTGCGGAGATGCGGTGAAAAAAGTAGTCACTACCTAGTTGCCAGAACCAAGAAACCCGACAGCTGAAACCCGAGACCTGGTACCTGTAACCTTACACGCTTACCGAGGCCCGTCCCAGCAGTCGCTCGACGCGTTTCGAAATGGGCGGATGGGTGGAGAAGAGGCTGGCGAAGCTGGCTCCGGTGAACGGCTTCACGATGAACAGGTGTGCGGTCGAAGGCGAAGCCGCCAGCGGCAGACGCTTGGAGTAGGCGTCCAGCTTCTCCAGGGCCCGCGCCAGCCCGTAGGGATTGCCGGTGAATTCGGCGCCCGAGGCGTCGGCGGCGTACTCACGCGTACGCGACACCCAGAGCTGGATGATCAGCGCGGCGATGGGCGCCAGGATCAGCATGAACAGGGCACCCAGGCCGCCGCCGCGATCGCGGTCGTCGCGACCGCCGTATCCGCCGAAGATCATGCCGAAGCGTGCGATGTCGGCCAGCATGGTCACCGCGCCGGCCAGCATGGCGGCCACAGAACTGATGAGGATGTCGCGGTTCTTTACGTGGCCCAGTTCGTGGGCCAGCACGCCTTCGAGTTCTTCGTCACTCAGCAGCTTCAGTATCCCCACCGTGACCGCCACCGACGCGTTCTGCGGATTGCGCCCCGTCGCGAAAGCGTTGGGCGAGTCCGAGGGAATCACGTACAACTTGGGCATGGGAATGCCGATGCGCTGCGCCAGCCGCTCCACCATGTCGAAAACGCGCGGCAGGTCCTCGCGGACGACCGGCTTGGCGCGATAAGCGGCCAGTGCGATCTTGTCCGAGAAAAAGTAGGCGACAAAGTTCATCACCCCGGCCAGGCCCAGGGCCAGCATCATGCCCCGCTGCCCGGCGAACGAGCGGCCGGCAAACATGAGCAGCAAAGTCATTGCTGTCAACAAGAAAGCGGTCTTAAACGTGTTGCCCATAGTTCTCCCCAATCATAGATACGTTGATTAGATGATGGAGGTTCGGGAGAGGATGCGTGGCCAGGAGTTGGCAATCCTCTCGCAACTCGGTACTAGGTACTCGGTACTTTTTTCAACGCCCTCCCCAGCGCGCGGTCGAGGGCGGTCTTGGCTTGCTGATACTCCTCCTGGGAGACGCGACCTTCGAGACGTTCGGTTTCGAGGGCGAAGAGTTCGTCTTTGAGCGCGTCGAGCAGAAGTTGGCGGCGATCAGCGATTGAGGATGCTGCGCGGCCGTACTTGTCCGCGCCGGCCGCTTGCGACGGCGCCAGGGCCGATGGTGCGAAGTCCACGGGCGCAGCTCCCGTCGGCCGTGCCCCGCCGGGTTTTTGCATCAGATAGACCGCGCCCACTACGAGCGCCAGGCCCAAACCTGCCAGGATGTACCAGCGGTACGCCGCTAGTGGGTCCGGCGACTCCGACGGCGGTCCCAGGCCTCCGCCCGGGCGGTTGTCCGGTTGCGCACCTGCGGCAGCCTCCGGCTCGAACGCTCCTGTGCCGCTGACGCGAAACGCCGGCTCTTTTCCCGGCTGGACCGTGGTCGAGACGTGCACGGTCGAACCGTCTTCTTCCGTCATCTCCTGAAACTGTGCGCTCGAAGTGAACTGCATCGTGCGTGGCAGCATGACCACAAGATGCTCGACCGGATACTTGAGGCGCGGCTGAAATGAAGCTTCGCCGGAGTAGGGAAGGCGGTACGTGATCTGGAACCGGGTTTCGCCGGGCCTGATGGGAAACTTGAAAAAGTAATGTCCCGGCTGGCCCTGCGGCACGGGAGATGCATTCACCGGCATACCGCCCGGCCCCGCCACCATCGCGGCCTGAATCTCGGAGGCGGCAGGCAGCACTACTTCCAGCGTGCGATCGGTCATCCAGGTGCGCGGCGGCTGCGATTCGTTGCGCAGGCCGTACACTTCCACCACTTCGAGCCCCGCGGCCACGGTTTCCATGCGCAGTATGTTCACTACCGTCTTCACGCCCTCCACTTTCGCGGCGACGTCGTACACCTCAACTTCCACCGAGGTTGCTCCCGGGGGCGCGGGGCGGTGGTAGTTCACGTCCTGGTGATTCACGCGCACCAGGTGCTGCGCGGCGGCGTCGGTCACCTCGAACGTGAAGCGGCCCTGGGCATCGCTGGTGGTACGCGCAGCTTCCTCCATCCCTTGTGAAAGCTTGAGCAGCACCACCTCGTCACCGGCGGAAGCCTTGCCGGTGGTGGCGTTACGCACCGTGCCGGTGAGCGTGTCGGCGGAAGCCACGAGCGAAAGCGTGAGTATGAGGACGAGAACGAGAGCCTTCAGGGATCGGATCATTCGATTATGGTGTTCGCTCCAGGATGTCGATTTCGGCCAGGATGCGGGCGGCCTCGTCTTCCAGGCCTGCGCGCATGGCCTGGTAGTCGCGTTCGGGAAACTTGCCCGCCTTGAATTCAAAGTTCAGGTCGCGCAGGTTTTCGTACACCACTTCCTTGCGCTCCCGCAGATAGACAAGACGCGTCTTGGGCGCGGCTGCGGGTTCGGTTTCTCTGCCTGCGAATACATAGACCAAAAGCCCCACCGTCAGCAGCGCGCAAGCGGCGAAAATCATAGTTGCGTCTCCTTGCGCGCCCGCTCGCGGAGCGCTTCGATCTGCGGCGAGGATGCTCCCGGCGCTGCGGCCACCGCCGCCGGGCGCATGCTCCAGCGTCGCAGGACAGTGATGGCCAGCAGCAGTCCTGCCAGCAGCATGGCGAACGGAGTGATCCAGGCCATCAGGTTAAAGCCTTTGGCTTCCGGCGCGGCGCGCACGGTTTCCCCGTAGCGTTGCACAAAGGCCTGCATCACCAGGTCGTCGGAGTCGCCGCGCGCCAGTGCCACGCGCAGTTCGCGCATCATCTTGTCGGAAACCTGGCAGCCCACGTGATTGCATTCCAGCAGGATCTGGCGGCATCCGCATCCGCAGATCATGGAGTGCCCCAGCTTGTCGTAGCGGGCATCTTCACCAGCGCCGAGCAGGAACGTTGCCAGAAGCAGGATCGCGGATGCGTGTGCCACGCGGCGAAGCGTTCTGGGCCGAGGTCCTTCGCTACGCTCAGGATTTCGCCTGCGCACTCTCGCTTCGCCCACGCGCGCAAGACGGCTCAACATCAGTCACCCACCTCCACGGGTTCCGATTCCTTACGTTCAGAGGCTCGAGCCATCGGCCGAGCTTCACGCTGGCCGGACGAGGGAGGCGCGGACGATGCCGGGACCAGGTTGGGCACCAAGGCCACCAGGGTTCCGAAGATCACGATGGCCACACCGATCCATACCCATATCACCAGAGGGTTCAGGTGGGCTTTGATGATGGGGCGGTCGGTCTCCGGATTTTTCCCGGCGTACACTAGATACAGATCTTCCTGCGGCGTCGAGCGGATGGCCACAATGGTCGAAGCCTGCTGGCTGGACTTGTAGAAGCGTCGCTCAGGAAACATGGTGGTGATCAGTTTCCCACCCTTGTGCACGTCGAGTACGGCAGATTCGTTGGTGTAGTTAGGATTGTCGTCCTGGGTGTAGGAACGGCAGACCAGGGTGTAGGGGCCGAGCGTCATCTGGTCACCGAATCCGAGTTCGCGTTCCACGTCGCGGTTGAAGGCCGATCCCGCGAGTCCGACGGCGATCACTACCACGCCGAAATGGACAATGTATCCGCCGTAGCGCCGCGTGTTGCGCCGCGTGAGCTGCACCATCGCCGCGGGCAGACTGAGCCCGGTGTGCGAGCGGATCACGCGTCCCCCGCGGATGAATTCGGATAGCACCGTGGCCGTGACCAGCACCGCCAGCGATATCCCGATCAGCGGGTAAAAGGCGGATGCGTCCTGCCAGGGGCGCATGCCGAACACCATGAGCAACGCGGCGGTCCCCAGCGCTGCCAGCAAGGGCCAGGTGAAGTTGCGCTTCAGGCTCTCCAGCGATGTTTTTCGCCATGCCAGCAGCGGGCCCACCGCGGTCAGCACCAGCAGCAACAGCCAGATGGGAATGTTCACGCGGTTAAAGAACGGCGGCCCGACCGTGACTTTCGTGCCCTGCACCCATTCGGAGATTACCGGGAACAGAGTGCCCCACAGCACGGAGAAGCACGCTGCCAGCAGCAGCAGGTTGTTGAACAGGAAGCTGGACTCTCGCGACACCAGCGACTCCAGCCGGTTCTCGCTCTGCAAATGGTCGCGGTTCCTCAGGAATACCAGCGTGCACACCGCCAGCGTCATCACCATGAAGACCACGAACCAGGTTCCGATGGCCGACTGCGCGAAGGCGTGCACCGAGCTCACGATCCCGCTGCGCGTCAGGAAAGTCCCCAGGATGGAAAGCAGAAACGTGGTGAAAATCAGCCACACGTTCCACACCTTCAGCATGCCGCGTTTCTCCTGCATCATCACCGAATGCAGGAAGGCGGTACCGGTAAGCCAGGGCAGGAACGATGCGTTCTCCACCGGGTCCCAGCCCCAGTAACCACCCCACCCCAGGACGGAGTACGCCCAGTGTCCTCCCAGGACGATTCCGATGGTGAGGAATCCCCAGGTCACCATGGTCCAGCGGCGCGTGATGTGGATCCACTTCTCGCCCGGGTAGCGCATGATGAGCGCGCCCAGCGCAAACGCGAAGGGGACACTGAAGCCCACGTAGCCCAGGTAGAGCATGGGCGGATGGATGACCATCTCCGGATACTGCAGCAGCGGATTCAGGCCGTTGCCGTCTGCGGGCAGCCCGCCTTGCAGCAGAGAGAAGGGATGCGCGGCAAAGTTCACCAGCGCCAGAAAGAAAACCTGAATGCCTGCCAGAATCACGGAAGCATGTCCCACCAGTTGCGGGTCGGCGCGATGCCGCAGCCGCACCAGGAACGCGTATCCCGAGAGCAGCCATGCCCAGAACAGCAGCGAGCCTTCCTGTCCCGACCACAGCACCGCGAACTTGTAGGGCGCGGGCAGGTCGCGGTTGCTATGGCGGAAAATGTAATTGAGCGAGAAGTCATCCTGGAAGGCGGAGACCACTAGCGCCACCGCCGCCGCCGTCACCGCCACAAACACTGCGATCCCGGCGCGGCGCGCGGTCTCGCCCAGTCGTTCCCGCTGTTCTTTCAGCGCCACCGCGCCGGCCACCAGGGCATAAAGGCTCAGCGCCAGGCCCAGCAGGAGGGCGTAACTGCCAAAGGTCGCCATTGGGGGGAACCCATTTTTTCAGACTAGCCCTTGCGCGCGCAAATGCCCGAATCGGGAAGTTCCGTTCTGGGACGCAGCTATGGCTTCAACCGCAGATTCTGGGGCAGCGTTGCCGTGGATTTCCGCTACAAAGGAACCAGAAGGCTCCCATGTCCTCGCTGGCGACAGACCGCCCGGCTGTATACGCCAGCACGCCCAGCCAGCGGAACCCGCTCTCCGTGTACGTGCTGCGGGTCGTCCCGCGATTCGCGAGTTTTTTCGCCATCGCCATAGCCACCAGTGTGCTGGTCGGTTGGGCGGCAGTTGTCTCGGCCGCCGGACAAGCCGCCCCCGGCGAGAAGAACCCACGCGACCTCACCGAGCTCAGCGTGGAAGAGCTGGCCAACGTCGAGGTCACGACCGCGGGCAAGAAGCCGCAAAAACGGGCCGAAGTTGCGGCGGCCGTGTACGTAATCACCCAGGAGGACATCCGGCGCTCGGGGGCCACCAGCATCCCCGAGGTGTTGCGCCTGGTGCCTGGGGTAACCGTGGCTCGAATCGACGCCAACAAGTGGGCCATCGGCACGCGCGGGTTTCCCAGCCGGCTGTCGCGCTCCATGCTGGTGCTGATGGATGGCCGCAGCGTCTACACGCCGCTGTTTGCCGGGGTGTACTGGGAGGTGCAGGACACGCCGCTGGAAGACATCGAGCGCATCGAGGTGATTCGCGGGGCGGGGGGAACTCTGTGGGGCGCCAACGCGGTGAACGGCGTGGTGAACGCCATCACGCGCGATGCAAAGGACACGCAGGGAATGCTGGCGAGTGCGGGGGCGGGCACGGTGGACCGCGGCTTCAGCACCTTCCGTTATGGCGGGCGGTGGGGAGAAAAGAACGCCTATCGCATCTACGGCAAGTTCTTCAATCGCGATCCGGGGTTCCATGCCGCCGGCAATAACTTTGATGACTGGCGGATGGGCCAGGCGGGCTTCCGCAGCGATTGGGAGCTGAACTCGCGCGACCGCTTTACCCTGCAAGGCGACTTCTACCGCGGAGAGAGCGGGCAGCGGGTGAGGTTCACCATCCTGTCGCCGCCCTCGGTGGCCACAGTGCAGCAGAATGCTGAATTGTCAGGAGGGAACCTGCTGGGTCGCTGGCGGCGCGGCCTGGGAGAGAACGGCGAGGCCGCGCTGCAGTTCTATTATGATCGCACCGATCGGAGCGAGCCCACCTTCCGCGAGGTTCGCGACACCTTCGATCTCGATTTTCAGAACCGGCTCCCGCTCGGCCGGCGCCACGACATCAACTGGGGCGCCAGCTACCGCCTCAGCTCCGGGGACTTCACCGGGGTTCCCACCATCGTCTTCCGGCCGCAGCGGCGCACCGACCACGTGTTCAGCGCCTTCCTGCAGGACGGCATCACGCTGCTCGAGGACCGCCTGACGCTCACCGTGGGCGCCAAACTGGAGCACAACGGTTACAGCGGCTGGGAGCTTCAACCCAGTGGACGTGTCTTGTGGAAGCCGGCGACCCGGCACACGCTCTGGGCCGCGATCACGCGAGCGGTGCGCACGCCTTCCCGGGTGGAGCATGATCTGGAGGCCACCAGCCTGCTGGAGCCGGTGACGCCGACTTTCTCGCGGCTTATCGGAGACCGCAGCTTTGTTCCGGAAAAACTGCTCAGCCAGGGGCTAGGCTACCGTGTGCAGGCGACGCCTCAGCTCTTCCTGGACTTCGCTGGTTTTCACAATCGCTATTACGACCTGCTGAGCGTGGAGCCGGCGGCACCATTTCTGGAAGCCGCACCCGCCCCGCCGCATCTGCTGGTGCCGATCTTCTTGCGCAATGGCATGGAAGGCAGGACCTGGGGGGCGGAGGCTGCCGTGGACTGGCGTGCCACCCGACGGTGGCGTTGGAAGGGGGCCTATTCCTACTTGAGAGTGAACCTGAGCCGAAAGTCCGGCAGCCTCGACACCACAACCGAGAGATCCACGGAAGGTTCCAGCCCGCGACACCTGTTCTCCGTGAGTTCGTTCGCCAATCTGAAGCACGGTCTGGAACTGGACGTGACGCTGCGCTACGTGTCCGAACTGGTCAGCCAGAACGTGCCCGACTACACCACCGCGGATGTTCGACTGGCGTGGCGTCCCCGACCGCCATGGGAGATCTCGGTGGTGGGTCAGAACCTTCTGGATGGACGCCACTTGGAGTTCGGCGGCGGCGCGGCAGGCCCCACCGAGGTGCGCCGTGCCGCGTATGTCCGGCTGACATGGAGGCAGTGAGCAGCAACATGTGGTTCTTGCGCAAGCGTAACGGTGGGCTGCGGGGGGCGGGAGCGTGTGTCCTGCTCTGTGCCTGCTTGAACGCCCCAGCCCAGGAGGCAGCGCCCACGGAATACCAGGTAAAGGCAGCGTTTCTTTACAACTTTGGCAAGTATGTGGAGTGGCCGCCGGGGGTGCTGGCAGCCGACTCCTTCGCGATCTGCGTGCTGGGAGATGATCCTTTCGGGTCGGCGCTGGACCGGATTATCGAAGGCAAGTCTGTCCAAGGCAGGAAGCTGGTGGCCTACCGGCTGGGGCGGGTGGAGGATTCAGGGAAGTGTCAGGTCCTGTTCGTCAGCGCCTCCGAGAACGGCCGCCTGGCGCACATCCTGGCCGCGCTCCGCGACCGGCGAGTGCTGACGGTGGGCGATACCGTGGGCTTTGCTCAGCGCGGGGGCGTGATCAACTTTCAGTTGGAAGGAAGCAAGGTGCGTTTCGAAATCAATCTGGACGCTGCCGAGCGGGCTGGGCTCACCGTGAGTTCCCAACTGCTCAAGCTGGCCAGGGTCATTCGCGAGAGTTCGCAGTCAGGAATGTGAAGCCATGCTGGGCGTTCGCGATTATTCGATCAAGAAGAAACTCACCCTGCTGAGCATGCTGACCAGCGGGACGGTATTGGTACTGGCCTGCGCAGCCTTCATGGGCTACGAA
>JBOGLL010000044.1:0-6386 GCA_050746065.1 Terriglobales bacterium
GCCACGCTCTACCTGAACCTTGAGCCCTGCTGCCATGAAGGACGCACCGGGCCGTGCGTGGAGCGCGTGATTGCCGCCGGCATCAAGCGCGTGGTGGTCGCCATGTCCGACCCCAACCCGCAGGTCAATGGCAAGTCGCTCGCACAACTGCGCAAGGCAGGCATCGAGGTCACGGAAGCCGTAGGACGCGGCGAAGCGCGCAAGCTGAACGAAGCTTTTGCCCACTACATCCTCACGAAGAAGCCGCTGGTGACGCTGAAGGCCGGCATGACGCTCGACGGCAAGATCGCGCCTCCGCCGGGCGAGTCGGAAAATCCCTCGGCGTTGGGCGCCAGCGGGGCTTCGGGCGGCTGGATCACCAGCGAGCAGGCGCGCGCGCACGTGCAGGAATTGCGCCACGCCATGGACGCCATCATGGTGGGCGTGGGCACGATCATCGCCGACGATCCGCTGCTCACCGACCGCACCGGACGCCCGCGTCGCCGCCCGCTGCTGCGCGTGATCATGGACTCGCGCTTGCGGCTTTCGCTCGATTCGCGCGTGGCCAAAACCGCGAAGAACGACGTGGTGGTGTTCTGCTCCTTTGCCGAGGAGAAGCGGAAAAAGGAGTTCGAGGAGCGCGGCTTGCGCGTGGAGCAGGTGAAGCTGGGCACGCCCGATGGACGTCCCGACCTGCCTAAAATCATCGAGCGGCTGGGCGAGATGGAAATCACCAGCCTGCTCATCGAAGGCGGCGCGCTGCTCAACTGGACGGCGCTGGCCACCGGCGCCGTGGACAAAGTCTTTCTCTATTACGCGCCGAAGATCCTTGCGGGCACGGGTTCGGTGCCGTTTGCCGCCGGCGCCGGCTTCCGCCGCATGAGCGAGGCCGCCCAGGTGAAAACGCTCACCGTCCATCGCTTCGACGAAGACTTCGCCGTCGAAGGCTACTTGCGCGATCCGTACGAGGGGGCCTGATGTTTACCGGGATCATCGAAGAGGTAGGACGCATCGTCGGTGTCTCGCGGGAGGCGGCCGGGGACGGCCGCGCCACACAAAGGCTCACCGTGGCGGCATCCCAGGTGACGCGCGAGCTGAAAAAGGGCGACAGCGTGGCCGTCAGCGGCGTCTGTCTCACTGCGGTGGAGATTTCGCCAGACAGCTTCCGCGCCGATCTCGCCGCCGAAACCGTGGCCCGGACTTCATTCGCGCGCATCGCCGAAGGCGCGCTGGTCAATCTGGAATTGCCCACCCGGTCCGGCGCCCGCATGGGCGGGCATGTGGTCCAGGGACACGTGGACGGCGTGGGCAAACTGCTGGAGCTGGCGCGCGTCGAGGGCGGCGAGGACTACTGGCTGTGCGTTGAGATTCCTGCCGGCCTGGCGAAGTACGTGGTCTTCAAAGGTTCCATCGCCGTCGAAGGCATCAGCCTCACGGTGGCCCGCATGGAAGGCGCGGCGGTCACCTGCGCCATCATTCCTCACACCTACGAGGCCACCAACCTGCGAACGCTGCAACCTGGTGACGCTGTCAACATCGAAGTGGACATCCTGGCCAAGTACGCAGAGAAGATGCTCAAGGGCGAGGAGGTACCGGGCAAGATTACCCTGGAGCGGCTTGTGGGCGAAGGATTCTAGTCGTTAGTCGTTGGTCGTTAGTCGTTGGTCGCTCGTCGTTGGTCGTTCGTCGTTCGTCGTTGGGTGTCAGCCCTATTCCTGAAACAATTCTGGGCTTTGGCGCTAGCCCCTGCTGGTTTGCAATTACACTTCCGCCTCACTCTTCACTCAGGAGGTGAATCTTGGCGCAAACTTATCGGGATTTACGCGTGTGGCAGAAGGCGGTCACGATGGTGACCGATATCTACAAGCTGACACAGTCCTTTCCTAAACAAGAGCTCTATGGCCTGACCAGCCAAATTCGCCGTGCCGCCGTTTCTATACCCAGCAACATAGCCGAAGGGAAGGGTCGAACGAATAGAGACTTCTCCAGATTCCTGATGCACGCTCGCGGGTCGCTGTGGGAGCTGGAAACTCAACTCCAGATTGCTTTGAATCTTGGCTATGTTTCCAAAGAAGCACTGGATGCATGCCTCCAGCAGACAGCGGAGCTGGGACGGATGCTCAACGGCATGCTGAAGGCCTTTCAGAGCGAGCAGGTCGCGGACTAACGACTAACGACCAACGACTAACGACTCTCCTTACGCCACCACCAGCTCATCCAGCTTGAGGAACTGTTGCACGATGGGGTCGGTGGAGCGTTCCATTTCGGCGGGGGTGCCGAAGAAAATGTTGCGCGCTTCGTGCAGGAAAACGGTGCGGTCAGCCAGCTTGCGCGCCAGGCGCATGTCGTGCGTGACCACGATGGAGGTGAGCTTGAGCTGGTACTTGAGCTTCTTGATGAGGTCGCCGAGCAGTTGCGCCATCAGCGGATCGACCTGCGTGGTGGGTTCATCGTACAGGACGGCTTCCGGCTGCGCCGCCAGGGCGCGGGCAATGGCCACCGAGCGCTTCATGCCGGTGGAAAGGTCGGAGGGCAGCATGTCCCGCATGTGGGCCACGCCCACCATCTCCAGTAGGCCGTCGACCACCTGGTAGGTCTCTTCTTCGTCCAGGTCCCGGCGTTCACGCAGCGGGAACGCCACGTTCTCTCCCACGGTGAGGGAATCGAACAACGCCCCGTTCTGGAACACCATGGTGACCTTCTTGCGGATGCGCTCCAGTTCGTCCTCGGGGTAATCGGTGATGTCTTCGAAGGCGACGATGACGCGGCCCGAGTCCGGCTTTAGAAACCCCATGATGTGATGCAGCGAAACCGATTTGCCCACGCCGCTGCGCCCCAGGATGCAGACCGTCTCTCCGGGAAACACCTGGAAACTCACGTGGTCCAGAACGCGGTTCTCGCCGAAGGACTTGGAAACATCCTTGAACTCGATGTAGGGCATTCGTTCGCCGGTCATTTTTCCCGCTCCGCCAGGCGCTTCTGCTCCGCCAGCCAGCGCTCAGCCCGCTCGAGATCCTCGCTCGTATTCAGATTCTCAAACATTCGCGCGCCCAAGGCAAACCGCGAGAGTTCCGGCTCTTCCAGGATGCGCCGGGAGACCTGGGAGAAGAGCGCATCGATCTTGTTTACACCGTGTTCCAGCGCTGCCTGGGCCACGTCGCGGAAGCGGCGATGATAGACCGCGCACACCGGATGGAATCCTCCGCCGGCGCGGGGCACGGTGACATCGGCTCCGGAAGCCCAGGCCTGTTCCACCAGGTAACGGAGAAACCCGGTGGTCACGAACGGCAGATCCACACCCACGACCAGGTTGTGCGACGTGACGCTGTGGCTCAGGGCGGCATGGATGCCTGCCAGCGGCCCGCGGCCGGGATAGATGTCCTCTACCGTGGTTCCGCAGGCGGCAAACTTCTCCTGCGGTCCAACAATCGTCACCGTGGGACAAAGCGGACGGCAGGTTTCCAGAGCGCGATCCAGGAGTGTGCGCCCGGCCAGGTCCAGGAAGGCCTTGTCGCGGCCCATGCGCGCGCTGCGCCCGCCTGCCAGGACGAAGGCGCTCAGGTCACGCGCGCGTTGCCAGAGGACGGGATCGAAGGTTCCGTCTGTCACGATAGATCGCTTCTGACCCGATTCTAACCGGAACCGGCGCTGCCATTGCTCGCGGGGAGTGCACGGTGCAGCGCGTGCTAGAATCACTCGAACTTCCCCGCCCCCGAGACGCTGGAAGAAGCGGCGCATGAATCTCCGTCGAAGGCTCCTGCTGGCAGTTGCGGCCTTGCTGGCCATCACCGCGGCCAGCGTAGCCGGGTACCGTCTGCTGGCCGACCATCCGGTTTCCCTGCTCGATGCCTTTTACATGGCCATCATCACGCTGGCCGGCGTGGGCTACGGTGAGATTGTCGACACCAGCCATACGCCAGCCCTGCGCGTGTTCAATATTTTCGTCGTACTCTTCGGCGTAACCATCACCGTATACGTGTTTTCGGTGGTGACCGCCTTCCTGGTGGAAGGCGAGATCCACAACATTTTCTGGAGACGCAAGATGCAGAAACGAATCAGCCAGCTTAGCGGCCACTACATTGTCTGCGGATTGGGCCACACCGGCCAGCACGCGGTAGAGGAACTGCACAAAACGGGCACGCCTTTTGTGGTGATCGAACACCACGAGGACCAGGTGAAGCGCGCCCTGGAACACCTGGGCGAGGCGTACGGCGAAATGCTCTATCTGCTGGGCGACGCCACGGACGAGGACGTGCTCGACCGCGCCGGTATCGACCGCGCCCGCGGCGTGATCGCGGCGCTGCCCGTGGAGAAGGACAATCTCGTCATAACCGTCATGGTCCGGCAGAAGTCCCCGGACGTGCGCATTGTGGCGCGCTGCACTGACGAGAAGTTCGCGGAGCGCATCCTGAAGGCCGGGGCGAACGGCACCGTGAATCCCAATCGCATCGGCGGGATGCGACTGGCCAGCGAAGTGCTCCGGCCGAATGTGGTCAGCTTCCTCGACCTGATGCTGCGCGAGCAGTCGCGCACCTTGCGCATCGAAGACATCGAAGCCGGCGCCGGCTCACCCTGGGCGAACCGCATGCTGTCGGACCTGAAGATCCACGAGCGCCACAACCTGCTGGTGCTGGCCGTGAGGACGCCGGGCGATGCCAAAACTTCCCACTTCTGGCCCAACCCGCCGCACAGCATGATGGTGCAGCCGGGAACCGCCATCATCGTCATGGGCGACGTGAACGACATCCGCAAGGCGCGCCAAGAAGCACACCACGAAGCGGCAAAAGTGATGCAAGCGTCTGAATGAATTGCAGATTGCCGATTGCAGATTGCAGATTGACGACACGACGGTGAATCATGTCCGATCAAGCAGAAGCCCTCAAGCTGCGCACCAAGCGATTTGCGCTGCGGATCATCAAGGTCTGCCGGTCTCTTCCTCGTTCCGCAGAGGCCAAAGTGATCGGCAACCAGCTCTTGCGGTCCGGCACCTCAATAGGCGCGAATTATTGGGCAGCCTGCAGGGCGCGTTCCCGGGCAGAATTCGCTGCGAAGATCGGGATCGTCGTCGAAGAAACCCAGGAAACCGTGTTCTGGCTGGAACTCCTGGTTGAGGCTGGGCTGTTTCGCCGGCAGCGACTGCAGAATCTTCTGACCGAAGCGAATGAACTGCTTGCAATCTTCGCGGCGTCTCAGATCACGGCGCGCTCACCGCGCTAGTTTCAATCTGAAATCGGCACTCTGCAATCATCAATCTGCAATCAGTTCAGTCGATCTCCAGCCCGATGATCCTGCCGGCGGCGTCCACTTCGAGGTTCGCCGGGGCGGCGAACACTGCATCGCCGTGGTAGCCGGGGACGGCGATGAACACCCGGGGCGCCACATAGCTGACCGTGCCCTGGGCCTGTTTTGCGCCCGCGGTGCTTTTGGAAAGTTTGGAGATGAAGGTAAGTGCAGTCTGGCTGCGGTACTTTTTGGGGAGGGCGAAACTCACGTCGGCCAGCTCCCCGGTTTCGGAGACGCTGATGGCAGCTTCCACGGCGACGCGCACCTTGGCATCCGAGTCCTCCCGCGTCATGTCGGGCTTCAAGGACACGTAGTAGCGGCAGCGCCCGGTGCTCGGATCAATGTCGGTGCGCTCTACCTGTACATACATTGCTTCCAGACCTTTCCTTCCTGGGCCCCTCCCGGCATTCTTTTATCACAGTGCTGGTCCGCTTCCAACCCGCGTCCGGGGCAGGGAAATCAGGGTGCAACTAATTGGTAACCCTGGGGTTTCAAACCTTCAGGGAGTGGCCTGCATCTAAAGCTGCATCGGCAATTTTCCCGAAGGGGGAGGTTTCTATGGTAAAGCGCTATGTTTCCATGCTGGCTGCTCTGGTGCTTCTGGCGGTCGCGGTGGGCTGCTCCAGCCAGCCCAACGACACCCAGATCACCAGCGAAGTCCAGGCGAAATTGTTCGCGGATCCCAATATCAGCGGAAAGCAGATTTACGTGAACACCCAAGGCGGGGTGGTGACCTTGACGGGGAACGTGCCCACGGAGATGGAACGGGCCGCTGCCAGCAACGACGCCTCCCAGGTCAAGGGCGTAAAGACCGTGGTGAACAATCTGCAAGTGACGCCGGTCGTGGCTGCGGTCGAACCCGAGCCGGCGAAACCATCACCCGTGGTGGAGACCCGCCGTGGGCCAGTGCGTCGGGCGGCGGCGCGAACCAGCACCCCCGCTCCTGTCTACACGCCAGCGGCTGCTCCCGTGGCCGCAGCGCCAGCTCCGGTGGTGGCGGCGCCTCCGCCACCAGTTACCATACCCGGAGGAACGCGGCTTAGCATCCGTACCATCGACCCGATCGACACTTCCACGAACCAGCTCGGCGACACCTTCCGCGCCACTCTGGAGTCGCCACTTAT
>JBOGLL010000045.1:0-4442 GCA_050746065.1 Terriglobales bacterium
GCTCGCTCTCTAGCAGTTCCAGGGGCAGGCTGGCGCAATCAATCTTCACCAGCGGCTCATCGCGACCCGGGCCTAGGTAGTGGATCAGCGACGCCAGCAGGTCTTTCCCGGATCCGCTCTCGCCCCGGATGAGTACGGTGGATCCGCCCGCCGCAACCTTCCGCGCCTGTTCGAGCAGTTTTTGCGATTCGGGATCGGCGGCAATCCAATTCGCCGCCAGCTTCTGGTCGGAGAGCGCTGCAACTTCGGACCCCGCGCGCTCCGCTGTTTTGGGGCGCTGCTCCGAGGATTGCCGTTTGCGGGCCATGGCGGGTCAGGACCTCCAACAACCATTCCTTCGGAGGGGCACGGCTTCAGCCGTGCCGTTGGGCTGCAATGATGTAGGGGCTTCAGCCCCTGAGGTAAAGCAACTTCTAAGTCTTTTTCCTTCTCTTCGTGACCCGTGTCTTCGAGCGCGCTGCCCGCTTCACCTTCACAGCCCGTATCTTCCGCGGCGCGGTGAAATGCTGCAAGCTCACGCGCGGAGCCGACCGCCACAAGCGCTCCAGGTCGTAGAACTTGCGCGCTCGGTCGGAAAAGACGTGCACCACGAAGTCCACGTAGTCGAGCAGCACCCACTCCGCCTGTGGGTAGCCTTCCACGTGCGTGGGGCGGACGCCGGCTTGCCCGAGCTTCAGCTCCACTTCATCGGAGATGGCCTGGATCAGCCGCGGATTCCCGCCGCTGGTGATGATGAAATAATCGGTAAAGCCGGCGGTGGCAACGCGCATGTCCAGCACGGCAGTGGCTTCAGCTTTCTTGGACTCGCAGGCGGCTAGGGTGAGAGCAACCTCGCGCCGGACAACGTTCTTTCCCATCAGCCTCTTTCACTCGCTAGGGATGAAATCATTCTAGAGCCGGGGGCGCATTCTTGTCTTTTGCCCCGGTCTCATCCGCGCAACCGCCCAACCAGATACAGGATCAGCGACAGCATCAGGCTGATCAGGATCGAGGTGGCCAGCGGGAAGTAGAACACGCTGTTCTTGCCGCGATAGACGAAGTCTCCAGGCAGCCGGCCCAGCGGCAGATTCAGCTTGCTGCCCAGCGTGAGCAGCAGCCCCAGGGCGACGAGCACCACGCCCAGGATGATGAGCATCTTGCCGATCACGGCCATGCGTAAATTCTAACCACAGAGGATACGGAGGGCACAGTGGAAGACTAAACGCCGGACTCGAATGGGCCGCGTAGTTCGCTCCTGAGCCACGTAGCCCCAGCCGCCCTCGGCTGGGGTTGCCGCGCAAAGCGCGGCATTACACGGGTGACAACCGGGGTCCTCGGTAGTCTAATAGTCGCTTGCAAGAATGGGCTAGGAGGAGGTCGAACCCATGAAGAAGCTGCTGCTCGCATTGCTGTCGCTGGCGTTGCTCGGGCTGTTCGCATTCGCGGGAGAGAAGCAACCGCCTGCTGCCGACAAGGCAGCGTCGACGAAAGACGCCCCGCGCTTCACCGCCGACAACCAGCTCATCCTTCCCGAGAACTACCGCGAGTGGGTGTACGTCACCTCGGGCTTGGGAATGAGTTACAGCGGCGAAGCGGGCGACGCCAGCATGGGGTCCATGTTCGACAACGTCTGGGTGCATCCCGACGCCTACCGACACTTCCTGGCCACCGGCGCCTGGCCCGACAAAACCATTTTCATGCTGGAGGTGCGGCATTCGACCAGCAAGGCATCCATCAACAAGGGCGGCCACTTCCAGGCCGGGCTGGTGGCGCTGGAGGCGGCGGTGAAGGATGAATCCCGCTTTCCGGAAAAATGGGCTTACTTCGGTTTCGTCCGCGACGGCCAGTTGAAGAACTCAGCCTCCGCCTTCCCCAAGAGCGCCTGCTATCAGTGCCACACGTCGAACGCCGCCGTGGACCACACCTTCGTGCAGTTCTATCCCACGCTGCGCCCCATCGCCGAAGCCAAAGGGACGTACGATAAGAAGAAGGCGGAGGCGCACTGAGGAGGCCTGGTTCTCGCCACCCGGTTGGGTCAGTGGTACGTGATTTTCCGTTCCGTGACGTAAATGGTCTCGGGTGGGGTTGCACCGGGTTCCCAATGGGATCGGGTTTGCCGAATCCAGTTGCCCTGGGCATCGTTTTCGTAGGTGTACGTCGTTTTGCTGCGGATCGAGCCATCGCGTTCATAGTCCACCTCTTCGAACGGCTCGTCGCGGTCATCGTTCACGCGGACCATGCGCCAGTAATGTTTCGGCGTGTCTTCGATGATCTCCATACGCAGGATGCGCTTAGTTTCCACATCACGAACCGTCCGCGCCTGTTGCGTCAGCTTGCCCTTCTCAAAATGTTCAGCGTCCTCGATCATCTGCCTGCCTTCATAGGAAAACCGCCGGCGCATGATGAGCAAGCCAGCGCCGTCTCGGGCTTCGTCCTCGATGTAGCGTCTCTGGGAGTCCCAGGTGCTTACGTGGGTGCGCGTGAGCACGTCTCCCTGGAACCCTTCGACGGTCCGAGTTCTTTGTTTGGGATCCACTCTCTCCACCATGCGGCCCAGCACGTTGCCATCGGCGTCGTAACGGACAGTCTCCTTGGTGCAAGCGTCTGGATGATTGTAGGCCGTACGGGAAACCAGCTTGCCGTCTCCGTCGTAGCGAAACATCTCGCGCGGGTTGCCCTGTGTGTCCAGCACGGCATTCTCGGCGTAATTCATGCGAGGATCCCGCCCCTCACTTTGCAATTGTTCAGGCTGCCAGTTCTTACCTTGAACTACTAACCGCGAGTAGATGGAGCCGTTCTCATCGTAGTTCAGCACCTCAGTACGAAAACCATCGGGACTGTAGGTGCTGAGCGTGACGGGATGCAGCCTTCCTGGAGCGCCTTCGGTCGACCCCGATGGTTCTTCCATAAGAACAGTTCGCACTGGACCGCGCAGCCCCTCGGCTTCCGCCTGCGACCGCTGTTGGGCCGAAACCGAAAGCGTGCAGAGAAAAAGGGAAGCTGCCGATAGGGCTACTACAGTCGGCAATCTGAGCAGACTAACCATCGCCAAGATTTCTACTCCTGGGGCGGCGAAAGATCACGTTCAACCCCAGGCAATAAGAACGGGGAAGGCCTTGCGGCCTTCCTTCCCCTAATCCTGCACGCTCACCACTTGCAGCACTTCCTCCACCGTGGTCAGGCCTTCCTTGAGCAGCCAGGCGGAGTACATCTTCAGGTCGAGCATGCCGTTCCTAAGGGCGGCTTCGTGGATTTCCTCGGCGCGGGCGCCTTTGGCAACCAGGGCGCGGACTTCCGGCCCCATCTTCAGGACTTCATAGATTCCCACGCGTCCCTTGACGCCTTTGCCGTTACAGGAATCGCAGCCCTTGCCCTTGTAGATGACGTCGCCCTTTTTCAGGCCCATGAATTCGCAGGTGGTGTCATCGGCGGGATAGGCCTCCTTGCAACCCTGGCAGAGGCGCCGGGCGAGGCGTTGCGCCATGACCCCGATGGTGGACGACGAAACCAGAAACGGCTCGATGCCCATTTCGCCCAACCGGGTAAAGGACCCGGCGGCGTTGTTGGTGTGGAGCGTGGTGAAGACGAGGTGACCGGTGAGCGCGGCCTCCACGGCGATGTGAGCGGTTTCCTTGTCGCGGGTTTCGCCCACCAGGATCACGTCCGGGTCCTGGCGCAGGAAGGCGCGCAGGATGCGCGCGAAGTCCAGTCCGATGTCCTTGTGCGCCTGCACCTGGTTCACGCCCCCGAGGTCGTATTCGATGGGGTCCTCGGCGGTGGAGATATGGATGCCGGGCTCGTTGATTTAGGCCAGCGCGGAGTAGCGCGTGGTGGTCTTGCCGGAGCCCGTCGGTCCGGTGACGTACATGATGCCGTAAGGCTGGTTGATGAGTTCGCGCACCAGTTCGAGCGTCTGTGGGTGGGCGATCACCTTGTCGAGGCCGAGCGTGGTGTTCGACTTGTCGAGGATGCGCATGCAGATCTTTTCGCCCCACTTGGAGGGAATGGTGGAGACGCGGAAGTCGATGGGCCGGCCTTCCATGTTCACGCTGATGCGGCCGTCCTGGGGCAGGCGCTTCTCGGAGATGTCGAGCTTGGAAATAATCTTCACGCGCGAGATCAAGCCGAGCTGGACCTTTTTGGGCAGGTTCTGCACCACCTGCAGCACGCCGTCCAGGCGGTAGCGGACGGTGACTTCGGTCTCCATGGGCTCGATGTGGATGTCGCTGGCGCCCTTCTTAATGGCCAGGCCGAGGATGGAGTTCGCGAGGCGGATGATGGGTGCATCTTCGGAGGCGCTCATGAGCTCGGCCTTGCTTTCGGCCAGGCCAGTGCTCGCGTCTTCCGCCATCTGCAGGTCGCGGATGATATCGGATTCCAACTCGCTCATGGACATGGAAGGCGACTTGATTTCCGTGGGCTTGCCCGCGGGCTCGTCCTTCTTGGTGAGGTCGTTGTAGGTG
>JBOGLL010000046.1:0-2902 GCA_050746065.1 Terriglobales bacterium
TGGTCGTCCACGCGCAGATCGAAGATGCGGTCTTCCCACGGCTTTCCGGAAGATTTCGCTTTCACCACGATGAGCGCTGCCGACTGCCGCCCGCGAATGTCTCCACCTGCGGCCTGCGCGGCATCGAGCGCGGCCAGCATGCGCTCGGCGAGATCGCCTTTGGTTTCTTCATAGGCCTTGGCCATCGCCGGCCAGACCTTGTCGTTGGACATGAGGTTGGCCTGGACGCCGAACTCCGAGCAGCCGGTAAGCGGCCCGTCCTTGCCCCAACCTGCCGCCAAATCGACGACTCTCTCGAACCCACTCCCACATTTCCAGCCAGCGGCCTGAATCGCTTTCCCTCCAGTAAAGGTAGCAACACTGCCACGCGCATCAACGAATGCGACCTGCCTTACGCTTCGGCCTTCGTCTTCCGAAACGAGCTGCCCTAAGGCGTGGAGGGCGTCGGAGCCTGTACGCATTAACTGCAAGCCCTTTGGCCCGTAACTCGGATCCACGAACGACTGTGTAGCCACGGCGCCCACGCCCGCTTCCGCCCAGGGGACGATTTGTCCGACGGCGAACCAGTGCGACTGCACGGCCACGCCGATCTCTCCCGTCGCCGGATCGCGGGCCACGATGGAGAAGGTGGAAACAGGACGCAAAGGACGAGGCCGTGCCTGCGCGGCCAAGTCGATAGTCAGGATGGTCAGGACGATCGTGCCCAGGAGAACGCGCTTCATTCCGCACCCTCGCAAAAGGCCGATTGTAGCAATCCTCGCGTCCAGAGAGGGATAGGGGTCCCTCGCTCTGCTCGGGACAAGGAAAAAGCCTCCGTGCCCCTCTGTGCCCTCTGTGGTTAGAATCCTCACCTGAGGTCACCCCGCCATGCCAGACGCCGATCCCATCGCCATAGCTCTCGCCTTCGAAAAGAAGATCAACACCGGTGATGTGGACGGCATCGTCGCCCTCATGGCCGCGGACGGCGCCTTCATTGACTCGATGGGCATGAAGATCACGGGTCAGGCCAATCTGCGGCAGGCCTGGACGCAGTACTTCCGCATGGTGCCCGACTACCGCATCTCGCACACGGAGATTTTCAGTCAGGGCTCGACGGTCGCGCTGTTCGGAGAAGCGCGCGGTACCTTCACTCACGACGGGCTTCTGCATCGGGAAAACGCCTGGAGTACGCCGGCCGCCTGGCGAGCAGCCGTAGAAGGCGGACGCATCCGCGTGTGGCAGATATTCGCGGATAACGAGCCCATCCGTCAGGTGATGCGGAAGCTTGCGCCTCCCGCCTAGAACACCTCCGTGTCCTCTGTGCCCTCTGTGGCTGGCCCTTAACGCGCTGCGGTCTCCCGCCCGGCGTGCAATTGCTGCAACGCGCGCACGCTGATTTCGCCCCTTTGCCGCGCGGCGATGCCATCGGCGGCGGCGCGGGCGGCGGCCACGGTGGTGATGGTGGGAATGTGGTGCATCACCGCGGCGCGCCGGATGGCCTTTTCGTCGAAGAAGGGGTCGGCGCCGTGTGGTGTATTAATGATGAGCTGGATCTTGTCGCCCTTGATCAGGTCCACCACGTTGGGCCGCCCTTCCTTGACCTTGTAGACGCGCTCCACCACCAGGTCGGATTTCTCCAGGACGTCGGCGGTGCCGTGCGTGGCTACCAGACTGAAGCCCAGCTCGACAAAGCGCCGCGCCAGGTCAACGGCGGCGGCCTTGTCGCGGTCGCGCACGCTGATGAAAACCCTGCCCTCCGTCGGAAGGGTGAGCCCGGCGGAGAGCTGGGCGCGCGCAAAGGCCTCGCCGAAGCTGTCGCCCACGCCCATCACTTCGCCCGTGGACTTCATCTCCGGACCGAGCACCGTGTCCACGCCGGGAAACTTCGACCAGGGGAACACCGGCGACTTAACGAAGTAGCACTGCCCGGTGGAAAGCTCGCTCTCCGCGGCAATGTTGTCGGGCAGGAACTCGCGCAGTTTGCGACCGGTCATGAGGCGCGCGGCGATCTTGGCCAGCGGCACGCCCGTGGCTTTCGACACGTAGGGCACGGTGCGTGAGGCGCGCGGGTTCACTTCAATCACGTATACGCTGTCGCGCTGGATGGCGAACTGGATGTTCATCAGCCCGATGACCTTCAGCGCGCGCGCCAGGCGGAAGGTGTAATCGCGCATGGTGGCCAGGGCCGCAGGCGGGATGTCCACAGCGGGCAGCACGCAAGAGGAGTCGCCCGAGTGGATGCCCGCCTCCTCGATATGCTGCATGATGCCGGCGATGACAACGTCGTCGCCGTCGGCAAGCGCGTCCACGTCCACTTCGGTGGCGTCTTCCAGGAAGTGGTCAATCAGAACGGGACGTTCCTGCGAGTATTCCACCGCCTCTTTCATGTAGCGGGTAACGGACTCGTCGTCGTAGGCGATCACCATGGCGCGCCCGCCCAGCACGTACGAGGGCCGCACCAGCACCGGATAGGTGACGCGATTGGCGGCGGCCACTGCTTCCTCGACGCTGGTGGCGATAGCGCCCGGCGGCTGCGGGATGCCCATTTCGTCGAGCAGCTTCCCGAAGCGCTTGCGATCTTCGGCGAGATCAATCGACTCGGGAGACGTTCCGATGATGCGGATGCCCGCCGCCTTCAGCGGCAGCGCCAGGTTGAGCGGCGTCTGCCCGCCGAACTGGACGATCACTCGCACGTCGGCGCCGCCCGCCATCTCGTGTTCGCAAACCGCCAGCACGTCTTCGAGCGTCAGCGGCTCGAAGTACAGGCGGTCGCTGGTGTCGTAGTCGGTGGAGACGGTTTCCGGATTGCAGTTCACCATCACCGTCTCGAAGCCGTCGTCGCGCAGCGCGAACGAGGCGTGGCAGCAGCAGTAGTCGAACTCGATTCCCTGCCCGATGCGGTTGGGCCCGCTGCCCAGGATGA
>JBOGLL010000047.1:0-7067 GCA_050746065.1 Terriglobales bacterium
CGCCGAAAAGCATGTAGCCACGGGGGTCTGCCAGGCCGCCAATGCGGCTGAACAGGAACATGGCGGCCATCCAGGCAGCGGTGACCATGGCAATCCGCGCCACCCGGCCGCGCTTCTCCGCCGGCAAGCGGCTGAGGCGGAAGCCGAAGTACAGGTTGCCCAGGCACAGGATCAATCCCACGATGGCGAACACGAAGGTCTCGTGCGTGGTGCTGGGAAAGATCAGTTCGATGCTGAAATAACCCAGCAGCGCAGCGATGGTGATGAGGCTAAGCCGCAGCTTCTTCTCGGTCGGTTTCATCGTCATGGCGGATTCAGTTGCCTTCAGGCGCGCTGGGCGCCGGTTTCGCAGGTGACCTTCTTGAGGTTGTGGACCATGTACCAGGCGATGACCATGGCCCCGAACATCATCTGTCTCTTTCCCTGGCAGCAGGCTGCCAGGGGAGACTTCCGCTCACTTCCAAAAATGTTTCGGGCTGGACGATGGGGGACGGTTGGCGATGCGCTCGCTCGATCTTCACCCAGTTGACCTCAAGAGGCAGCCGGGCGCGAAAAGGGCGCGCCGCCTGCACGGCGTTCTTGTCCGAACGTTAAGCGGAGCAGATGGCGGTGTCAAGAAAAAAGTCAGCGTTCAGCAGTCAGCACTCAGCCTTCAGCTTTCAGTCCCGATCCCAGAAGGGAAGGCTGGTGGGACTGCTGCTGCTGAGCGCTGCCGTTCCGCGTGGTATCTTGGAACGCTGCATTTTCGGCAGAGCTCCACATCCATCATCATCCCGGAAGGAGAAAGCGATGCAACGCACAGCCAGCGCAGTGTGGAAGGGCGGACTGAAGGACGGTAAGGGCACGGTCTCCGGGCCCAGCGGAGCGCTGAATAACACTCCCTACTCGTTCGCTACGCGGTTCGAGGACCAGCCGGGTACGAACCCCGAGGAACTGATCGCCGCGGCGCACGCCAGCTGTTTTTCCATGGCGCTCTCCGGGCAACTGGGTGGCGCGGGCATGACCGCGGAGAGCATCAACACCAAGGCCACGCTCACCATGGAGAAACTGGAAGCCGGCTGGACGGTGACCGCCATTCACCTTGATGTCGTCGCGAAGATTCCGGGAGGGGTCCAGGCCGAGTTCGAGAAGGCGGCTGCCAACGCCAAGAACGGCTGCCCCGTTTCGCGCTTGCTGAAGGCGAACATCAGCATGGATGCGAAACTGGAGGCGTAGTCCCAGTGGCCAGTACCTAGTACCCAGTACCCAGTGCTTGTAAAATCTAGCCCCTCATGAATCCCCAGGTCGCAGCCGGTACGGAAACGGCCAGCGCGCGCGTGGCGCGGCTGGGAGAAGCCCTGCGCACGGTGATCCGCGGCAAGGACGATGTGGTCCGCCTGGCGCTGGTGGGGCTGTTCGCGCGCGGACACATCTTGATCGAAGGCGTTCCGGGAGTGGGCAAGACCACGCTGGCGCACGCCCTGGCGCGGGCGCTGGACTGCACCTTCCAGCGCATCCAGTTCACCAGCGACATGCTGCCCTCCGACGTGCTGGGTATTTCCATCTATTCGGCAGCGGAACAGCGCTTCGAGTTCAAGCAAGGACCCGTATTCACTAACGTGCTGCTGGTGGATGAGATCAACCGCACCACACCCAAGACGCAGTCGGCACTGCTGGAGGCCATGAACGAAGGCCAGGTGACGGTGGACAGCCACTCGCATACGCTGCCGCGTCCTTTCCTGGTGATCGCCACCCAGAACCCGGTGGAGCACCACGGCACGTATCCGTTGCCCGAGTCGCAGCTCGACCGTTTTCTGATGCGCGTCCACATGGGCTATCCCGGGACCGAAAGCGAGCGCCAGATCCTGCGCGCCGAGGGCGGCACGGCCCAGCTCGAGCAATTGCGTCCGGTGATGAGTGCCAGCGAGGTGCTGGCCATGCAGGAGGAAGCGGAAAAAGTTCGCGTGGACGACGCCCTGGTAACTTACACGCTGGAATTGGTGCGGCGCACGCGCGAGTCGGAGTATCTGACGCTGGGAGTGTCGCCGCGGGGCGCGCTCATGCTCTATCGCGCTGCCCAGGCGCTGGCCTTCCTGGAAGGCCGCAGCTTCACCCAGCCCGGCGACTTCAAGTCGCTGGCTGTGCCCGTCTTTGCGCACCGCGTTGTAGTCAGCGCGCGCTACGCCTCCACGCTGAAGAAGTCCGATCAAGCCGACCAGATCCTGACGGACATTGTGGAAAGCGTGGCCGTGCCGGTGTAGAGCCTTCAACGCAGAGACGCAGAGCCAGAACTAAAGCGCAAAAGGAAGAGGGCAAAAGATCTCGGCTGGTTCGTAACCCCCGGCCTTTCACCCTTTCAGCTTTTGTTTTCTCTGCGTCTCCGCGCCGCTGCGTTGTTACCTCAGGGTGAACTGGAAGTAGATGTCCGATCCATCCACCAGGTGGATGCGGTAGATGTAAGTCGCGCCCGGCAGGAGGTTGCGAGTGCTGATCTGTAGGATCCACATCTGGTCCGTTTCAGACCAGCGGAGCCTGACCGCAGGCCGGTTCCCGCCGCCATTTCCTCTCTTGGGAGGCGCGGGGCTCCCACCGATCACCTGTACCAGGTCGAAGCTGCCCACCACGGGAGTCGGGCCAACAGAGTTTCCGTTCCAATCGCACACCCGGAACTTCACCGCCACGATCCGTCCGCGCGAGACCAGATTGTCTCCTGCAGCATTGAGCGGAGGCAGTACCTGGTGTCCGGGCTGGCCCAGGCACAAGGTGCCGGCGGGCATGAAGCCGCTGTTCGCGGCCACCACGCTGTAGCTGGCGCTGGCAGAGGCAGAGTTGCCGGCAAAGTCGCTGGCTGTGCAGCTCACCGTGTGCGGGCCTTCGGTTGAGGTGTTCACCGCGCCGCAGCTCTGGGTGGCCACGCCGGAGAGATTGTCGGTCGCGTTGGCCGAAGCCGTGGCGCTGCCGTTCAGCGTCACCGGGTTGGGACTGACCACGGGGTTGAGCACCGGCGCCGTCGCGTCATACTTCAGCGAGAAGGAGCCGTTCGTGCCGTTACCTGCGTTGTCCGTGCAGCTTCCTGAGACTGACCCACTCGCGCTGTCGGGGCCGCTGTAAGTCACCGAACTGCAACTGGCGATGCCGGAAAGCGCGTCCTGACCGGTGAAGCTCACCAGCACCGCCTGGTTGTACCAGCCGTTGCTATCGGGCGGACGTGCGGCCTGACCGCTGACGTTGGTGGGGGCGGTCTTGTCGAGCATGACGCTCAGGGGCGCGGCGTCAGTGGTCATACCGGCCTGGTTGGTGCAAGAACCGTTGACCACGGTCGTTCCTTCCGCGGAGATGACCTGATTCGCTGTGCAGGTTACCGGGCCCTGGCTGTCCGAACCATCGATGTCCACGGTAACGTTGCTCACATACCAGCCGTTCGAGCCCAGAGTGCCGGCAATCACTGCCAGCGAAGCCGAAGGGCCGCTCTTGTCAATCATCACGCTCAGAGGCGCGGCATCAGTGGTCAGGCCGGCGTTGTTGGTGCAGGAGCCGTTGACTTGCGTTGTGCCCTCTGCGGAGATCACCTCGTCCGCCGTGCAGGTCACCGGTCCGCTCATGCTGTCAGAGCCGGCGGTGGCCACGGTGACATCACTCAGATACCAGCCGTTCGAGCCCAGCGTACCGGCAATCACTGCGAGCGAAGCCGAGGGGCCGCTCTTGTCGATCATCACGCTCAGCGGCGCGGCATCGGTGGTCAGGCCGGCGTCATTGGTGCAGGAACCGTTGACCATGGTCGTACCTTCTGCAGAAATCACCTGGTCGGCGGTGCAGGTTACGGCGCTCTGGCTGTCCGAACCGTCCGTATCCACGGTTACGTCGCTGATGTACCAGCCATTCGACCCTGCAGTTCCCGCGATGACTGCCAGCGAGGCCAAGGGGCCGCTCTTGTCGATCATCACGTTCAGCGGCGCGGCATCTGTGGTCAAGCCGGCGTTGTTGGTGCAGGAACCGTTGACCGCGGTGGTGCCTTCTGCGGAGACGACCTGATTCGCGGTGCAGATCACCGGCCCGCTGATGTTGTCAGCGCCGTCGGTGTCCACGGTGACGTCGCTCACGTACCAGCCATTCGCACCTGCCGTACCAGCGACCACCACCAGCGAAGCCGAGGGACCGCTCTTATCGAGCCTGATGGTGACGGATGCCGAACTGGAAAGGCCCGCGCCGTTGGTGGCGATGCAGGTGCGAGTCTCGCTCAGAGTTTCGCTGGAGAACATGGTCGTCGCGCAACCGGTGGAGGTCGAGATGCCGCTCTCTGGATCGCTCACCGACCAGCTCAATTCCACATCACTCACGTACCAGCCGTTTGCGCCCGGCGTTCCCACAACGTTGGGAGTGATGACCGGGGCGGTGGAGTCGATCGTCCAGGTGAAGGATGCGGGCGTGAGATCGAAGTTGCCGGCCGCGTCTTGCGCGCGCACCTGGAAGGTGTGCGATCCGTTGGCCAGTCCGCTGTAAGACTGCGGGCTCACACAAACGCTGAACGCCGCGCCATCGAGGCTGCACTGGAAGGTGAGGCTGGCGGCGGGCGTGCTGTTGTCGTTGCCGGAGAAGGTGAAGTTTGCAAACGGACTGCTGTCAGGATTCGGTGGAGTGGCGCCCAGGAAGGTCTCGGGAGGGGTGGTATCCGACGTAGAGCCCGTCACGACCACTGTAACCGCATTCGAGGTTGCGTCCAGCCACTGATTGGGCGCGATGGACTGCATCTGGTGCCGTGCCCTGAAGAAGTACGTCCCCAGGGAGGGGGCAGGGAAGGAACCCATCAACAGGCCGCCCGCCGTGCCGCCCATCGACACCGGAAATGCGCCCACAAAACCGGAGTTGTTGGCCTGCTCGATAATGAGCAGATAGCCGTTGGGCACGGGGCCGCCTACGCTGAAGCCATTGGCAGCACAGGCGTCCGCGGGGCTGATGCCGTTCTGGCACGCGGCGCTGGCCGTGAAGTTCAGCAGGGCTCCCGGGGCAACGCTCGCAGGCGTGATGTTGAACGAGATGCTGCTGGCCAGGTTGCCGTCCGTGAACGTCGTCTGGGCCTGGAACCGTGAGCCGACGGCAGTGACATAGAAACGCACGCCGATGTCATGTGGCTCGACCACATAATCGTCGTTCAGGATGTTGCCCGAGGCATCGGCCACGGTGGTCAGCGAATGTTCTTCATGCGATGCGGGAACTTCCGTGAAGCGCAGGGTAACGGTTTCTCCCGGCTGCCATCCGCCGCCGCTGATGACTACCACTTCGCCGGGACTGTAGTCGTCTCGGTCGCTACGCACGGTGGCGAAGCCGTAATACTCGCTGGAAGGCAGCCCCGAACCGCCCGCAACCGCGGCCATGCCCTCCTGCGGCAGGCTGCTCGAGGCAGCACTCCTGCGCGCCAGGGTCATGGCCGCGGTCGCGGTCACGCGGTTCGCCCAGGGCTGATACAGCTCGGCCGAGGAAAGTGCCACACCCGCCGACGATCCGCCAGCGATAAGAACGGAGTTGTTGTAGGGAAGCAGGACAGCCGTGTGTGCACTGCGCGGCCGTGTGAGCGCGGGGCCGGGCGCAAAACCGGATGTGGCCGGATTAAAGGTCAGGGTGGAGGCCAGATCCGAGTTGCCCAGACTGCCCCCCGCAATCAGCACCTTGCCATCCAGCAGCGTGGTAGCGGAAAGAGCCGTACGCGGCTGGGGCAGGGGAGTGCTCGGGGAAACCGCACCGGTCTCTGGATCGAAGATCTCAGACGACGCCAGAGGTAACTGTCCCATCGAGCCGCCGACGATCCAAACGCGGCCGTCAGGCAGGCGGGCGGCACCGTGCTCCCTGCGCGGCATGGACATGGTGCCAGCGAAGCTGAAGCTGTTGGTTTCCGGGGAATAGATTTCAAGCGAAGCCAGCGGCCCGGAGGAACCCTCACCTCCGGCCAGTAGAACGCGACCATCGGCAAGCAGAGTGGCGGAGTGTCCGGAGCGGGCGTCGAGCATCACCGCGCCTAGGTCCGACCAGGAAGCGGACTCGGAATCGAACACCTGGACGGCGTTAGTCGCGCCACCGGAAGAGGTCTTGCCGCCGAACAGCAGCACGCGGCCGTTGTCCAGCCGGACGGCGGCGCCGCCGGTGCGGGCTTCGGACATCTCCGCGCCAGGCTGCCACGTCCCCGTGGGTGCCTGCGGAATCGAACCGGGCAGGAGCGTCAAACCGGATACCAGAATCAGGGCAACCGCCGTGAGCTTCGCCATGCGCTTCACAAGAGCCTCTTTTCTCTTCGGTGGGGGGCGGGTCGTTACCCGCGGGGAGGGGTACCGAAAGTGTCTACGCCATTGATACAGGGTCAGGGGTGGGAGGGCAATAGGGACGGTAACCAATACCCGTCTCGGAGGGACAGGGGTAACGTGGTACTTAGGTCATTAGTGGTAACCAGTACTCAGTACCTAGTACCCAGTACCCAGAGGCTAAAACAAACGGGGCGGAGAGGAGAGGGGGTGGTCGTTCGCCGGTTACAGTACCGAGTCGAATCGGGAGGTGCGATGTGGGGCAATCGTTCAAGAACCTGGTGGCCTGGCAGAAAGCGATGGATTTGGTGGTGGAGATTTACGCCGCCGCCGAGAAATTCCCCAGACACGAACTCTACGGACTCACCAGCCAAATGCGCCGTGCCGCCGTATCGGTACCGAGCAACATTGCGGAAGGGCAGGCGCACTACTCCAGGCTGGAATTCCGGCATTTCCTGCGTCATGCCCGTGGATCACTGGCTGAGTTGGAGACCCAGGTCCTCATTGCTGAAAGGCTGAAGTACCTCGATCACGAAACCTCTCTCCGATTGACCCGCCTGGCCGAGGAGGTCGGCCGCATTATTAATGGCCTGATCGCGTCCACACGTAGCCAAGCCTCACAAGCCAGCTGAGACGTGCAACTGGGTACTGAGTACGAGGTACTGGGTACTGTTTCTCATCCGCTGTGGCGGATATGGACCACGTCGCCGTCCTTCACGATGTAGTCCTTGCCCTCCAGGCGGAGGGTGCCGGCGGCCCGGGCGCCGGCCTCGGAGCCGGCGGCGAGCAGGTCGTCCC
>JBOGLL010000048.1:0-6246 GCA_050746065.1 Terriglobales bacterium
GTTTGCAGGCGCGCGGCTTCGTTGAACTGCTTCCAGGCTTCCGCCTTGCGCAAAATGGCGGTGGCTTCGGCGAGGCCCTGGGCTTCGATGGCCTTGGCTTGCGCGAGCCCGATGGCTTCGAGCTTGGCTGCTTCCGCTCTGCCTTCCGCCTCAACCGCGGCGGCGCGTCCCGCGCCTTCCATGCGCAGCTTTTCCTGCTCCGCCTGGGCGATGGAAATCATGGCAGCGCGACTGCCTTCAGCTTCGAGGATGGCGGCCTGCTTTGAGGCCTCTGCGCGTGTGATGGCCGCCTGGCGGTCGGCCTCGGCGGGTTTGATCACGGTAGCTTCCATCTCCTTCTGCCGGCGCTGCACTTCCTGTTCCTGCACGGCAATCATTTCCTGCGTGCGGGTGCGGTCCACCTTGACTTCTTCCGCCACCACCGCCTGCCGGGCGCGCGCTTCGGAAAGCGGCCCGGCTTGCTGTGCTTTTGCCTTTTCGGTTTCAATCTCCGCCTGGTACTGCGCCTGACGGATGGCAAAGTCGCGTTGTGCCTGGGCGATGTCGGCCTCGGCGTTGAACTTGGCGCGCTCGCCGTGCTGCATCGCTTCCGACGACTTGATTTTGGCGTCGCGTGTGGCCTCGGCTTCGCCGATAGTGGCGTCGCGTTTCACTTCCGCGGTGCGCCGCTTGCCCAGCGCGTTCAGGTACTCTTCTTCGTCGCTGATCTCCTGGATGGTGAGCACGTCTACGCCTACGCCCATTTTTTCCAGGTCCACGGCGGCTTCTGAAGTCAGTTTCTGGGCGAAGCTGGAGCGGTCGCTGTTCACTTCCTCCACCGTCAGTGTGCCCAGGATGGAGCGCAAGTGGCCTTCGAGCGTCTGGAAGATCACCGCCTGCAACTGTTGCGGAGTCATGCCCAGGAAGCGCTCGGCGGCCGCGGCCATGGACTCCTCGTCGCCGCGGATCTTCACGTTGGCGACGGCTTTGACGGAGACTGGCACACCTTTCAGCGTGTAGGCGCGCTTGATCTCCAGGGGGATGGTGAGCACGTTGAGTGACAGGTACTCCACCTTCTCCAGAATGGGAATGCGCAGCGTGGAGCTTCCCTTCACCAGGCGGAAGCCTTTCACACGGCCGTCGGCCTGTTTGCGCTTGCGCCCGCTGATCACGGCCACCAGGTTGGGCGAGACCTTCAGGAAGTTGCGGCTGAACAGCCAGGCGGCCATGAAGACGGCCAGCACCACCGCCAGCACGATAATCGGAAGAAGCAGGTTCTGGAATTCACCAATCATGGCGGTACCTCCTTGAGGGACGCCCTATTGCCGGTTGACCACGACGACCTCGCCCAGGACTTCCTTCACCACAACCGCGGTGTTCTCGGCGATGGCGGCGCCGTCGCCCGAGCGCGCGATCTTGTCCACAATCTCCTCGCCAAAGCGGCAGCGCACCTGGCCCAGGCCCCCGGCGGGGATGGCCACCACCACACGGCCGGTTTGACCGACCAGGTCGCCGGCCACCATGGAGGATTGCGGCCCCTGCTGGCTGTAGAGAAAGCGCGCGAAACCGTAGATGATGAGCCCGAAGAACAGTCCGCTGGTAAAACCCACGCCCGAGGCGGGCAGGGGGGAGAGTCCGTAGCGCGTCGCCACCGCCCCGAACCCGCCAAAGGCAGTGATGAAAACACTCATCACCCGCACGCTGAAAAAGCCTGGGCCGCCGGTGTCGTGGTCAGAGTCAAAGTGTCCGTCGCCGTGTTCGAAGGCTTCTCCAAAGACCAGCGACACCACCAGCAGGACGAACCCGATGGCGGCTATGGCCAGAAAGATTCCGAACGCGGAGAGGCCGGAGAGAACTTCCATCGCTGGACACCTCGGCGACCCGTAACTCTATGCGGGTGTGTACCGGGAAGTCAATGGCAGGGGAGGCGTTGCCAGCGCGCCTTTAACCGCCGCATCGTGGACATCCCGTAGAGACGCAGCTTGCTGCGTCTCCGGTTGACATCAGGGATGACAGCACCCGAGGGCCCCGATACAATTTTGCCAGCAGTTGCATCATTCCGGCACAAGGGGGCAAGGGTCATGAGCACGCTGGGGCAAAGAATCGCAGCCGCACAGGTGGTTTCCATCCAGGAGTTCGTCGCCGGGCTGCGCAAGTTTCCCGAGGCCGCATTCACGCCGCTGGAGACCATCCAGCGGTACCTCGCCCAGCACCCCGTGGACCCCGCTTCGCTGGCTCCCTATCAGTTCTGGGACAGCCAGCACTACACCCGCAATCTGATTGACGCTACTCCGCTCTACGATCTCATCGCCATCTGCTGGGAGGTGGGCCAGCACAGTTCCATCCACAACCATCGTGACCAGAACTGCTGGATGGCCGTGCCCATAGGCCGCCTGCTGGTGCAGAACTATCGCGTGCTCTTCCAGGACCTGAAGGCGGGCGAATGCGACCTCCAGCCTGCGGACATCGTGGAAATGAACGCCTCGAACCCGCTGGCCGTGAATCCCGCTGAGCCCGTGCACAAGGTTTACAACCCGCGCGAGTTCGGCGAGCGCGCCGTGAGCCTGCACGTCTATTCCCGGCCCTTCGACTCCTGCGACGTGTACTCCGAGGAAAAGCACACCTGCGGCGAGATCAAGCTGAGCTATAACTCGATGTACGGTGAAGCCTGCAAGAAGGCGTAGCCGCGAACTTTCGCGCCCTTTCCTGCGTAGTAACATCAGATACGTATGCCTGCAAACGGCGCCGCGATCCGCACCGAAGACGTCCGCCGCCATTACCGCATGGGCGAGGCCGAGATCCGCGCCGTGGACGGCGTCACTCTCGAAGTGCAATCCGGTGAGTTTGTCGCCCTGCTGGGGTCTTCCGGCTCGGGAAAATCCACCCTGCTCAACCTGATCGCCGGTCTCGATCGCCCCACCACCGGCTCCATCGTGGTACACGGGCGTGACCTGGCAAAAATGACGTCGCAGGAACTGGCCGAGTACCGCCGCCACACCACCGGCATGGTGTTCCAAGCCTTCAATCTCATTCCCTCGATGACGCTGCAGCAGAATGTGGACCTGCCCCTGCGCTTTGCCGAAGTGGAGCGCCGCGAGCGCGAGCAACGCGTGCGCGAATCACTGGAGCGCGTGGGCCTGGCAGCGCGGCGCGACCATCGCCCCAGCGAGCTTTCCGGCGGCGAGCAGCAGCGTGCGTCGCTGGCGCGGGCGCTGGTCAACCGCCCGTCGCTGCTGCTCGCCGACGAACCTACCGGAAACCTCGACAGCCGCACCGGCGAAGAGATCATGGGCTTGATTCGCGAACTGAACCAGTCGCTGGGCATGACCGTGGTTCTCGTGACGCACGAGCGTCCGCTCGCCGAACGCTTTGCCCGGCGATTCCTTTTCATGTCCGACGGGAAGCTGGCAGGCTCCGAGAACGTCCAAGCCCGAGGAGAGCAGCCGTGAAGGCCCCCGACCTACTCGACCTGGCCACGCGCAACCTGCGGCAATCGCTGCTGCGCAATTCGCTCACCACGGCGGGCATTGCCGTAGGCGTTGCTTCGCTCGTGGCCATGCTCTCGCTGGGGATCGGTTTGCAGGAAATGGCCAGCCGCCGCCTGAAGAGCTCCGGACTGTTTGACACCATCTTCGTCACCTCACGCCAGGACTTCCGCGGCGCTGACCGCGAAGAGCAGAAGCAGCCGGCGCAGGAGATCCGCGTGCTCGACGATGCTGCTCGCAACCAGATGCAGAAGCTCTCGGGCGTCATCGAAGTGTTCCCGGAAATCCGCCTGACCACGGAAGCTCGTTACGAAGGCAAGATGCATTTCGCCTTCGTGGCGGCGCTGCCGCCCTCGGCGCGCGAGAACGAAGCGTTTGAGACGCTGCAGGGATCCTTCTTCTCCGGCCCTGTGGCCGAAGAAGCCATTCTGGCCCTGGAGTTTGCAAAGGAGTTGAACCCACAACCTGCGTCGCTGATCGGTAAAGACATTGTGGTGCGTTACGCCGAGCGCCAGCCTTTGGCCGGCGGAGACGGCGCCGCAGATAACCAGGAAACGAAGGGCGACGAGAGCGACGACGACCCCTTCGGTTTCACCGTGGTGCGCCGCGACCGCACACTGCGTATTGTGGGCATTGTGGAGCGCGAACCCTTCGGTGGCGTGCGTGCGGTTTCCTCGGCCCGCATCTTCCTGCCCACCGGGCTGGCGGAAAACCTGAACGTTTTGCAGTTCTCCGACCTGCGCGGCGCCACCCGCTCGAGCCACCAGCGTACCTACGTGAGCCTGGCGGTCCGCGTGCAGAACCCGGGGCGCGTCGAGGAAGTGCAGAACGCCATCAAGAAAATGGGCTTTCGCACCTTCTCCGTATTCGACGCCACCCGCAACCTGCGCCGCTTTTTCGCCGTGCTCGATCTGTTCCTCGGCATCTTCGGCAGTTTGGCCCTGGCCGTGGCTTCGCTGGGCATCGTGAACACGCTGGTGATGGCCATCCTCGAACGCCGTCGCGAGATCGGCGTGATGAAGGCCGTGGGTGCTTCCGACGGCGACGTCAAGAAGTTGTTCTTCGTCGAGGCCGGCGTGATGGGAGCCTTCGGCGGCGCATTAGGAGTGCTGCTGGGCTGGGCCTTGGGCCGCGCCATCAACTGGGGCACGAATTACTACCTGGCTCGCCAGGACCTTCCTCCCGAACAGATCTGGTCCGTGCCCTGGTGGCTGGTACTGGCGGCAATGGGCTTCGCCGTCGTGGTGAGTCTCGTATCAGGACTCTACCCGGCAGCCCGCGCCTCCAAACTCGATCCTGTGCAGGCGCTGCGCTATGAATAGCCCTGCCGTGTTTTCACCACAGAGACACAGAGGCACGGAGGCGAACTCTGGCCCTCTCATTTCGCTTTTGTCATTTTGCATTTTTACTTTTGCATTTTGCATTCTTCATCCGCCCGCCCACGCCGCTTCCCGCGTTGAGTGCAACGCCGTCAGGAGCGCCATCCTCAAACGCTCGGTGCGTTACTGCGCGCTGTTGCCGGCCAGCTACGACGCCGCTAAGGCGCGCCGTTTCCCGGTTCTTTATTACCTGCATGGACTGGGCGCGGACGAACAATCACTGGTCCAGAGCGGCGGTTGGAGCCTCGTGGAGGGCCTGCAGGAAGAGAAGCGCATCGGGGAATTCGTTATCATCACGCCCGACGGCGGTCGCAGCTTCTACATCAACTCCCGCGACGGCCGCTTGCGCTACGAAGACTTCTTCATCCGCGAGTTCCTGCCCGCGGTCGAAAAACGCTATCGCATACAGGCCATGCGAGCCAGTCGGGCCATTGCCGGGACTTCGATGGGCGGTTACGGCGCGCTGCGCTTCGCCTTCAGGTATCCGCAGCTCTTCTCGGCGGTGAGCGCGCACAGCGCCGCGGTGATGGAGAAGCTGCCGCAAGGTGCCGGCCAGACTCCGGGCTTGGCCGGCGGCAGCGGTGGCGGCATTCTGGGCGACGTGTTCGGAACGCCGCTCGACCCGGCCTTCTACGACCGCAACAACCCGCTCACACTCGCCCGCGCGACTCAAAACCTCGCCCGCCTGAGGATCTACTTCGACTGCGGCCGCGACGACGAGTACAACTTCGACGCCGGCGCCGAAAAGCTCAACCAGACGCTCGCTTCACGCCGCATCCCGCACGAGTTCCACATCTATCCTGGCGGGCACGGCTGGCGCTACGTGGCTGAGCATCTCGACGAGTCGCTGGAGTTTCATTCCAAGGCGTTCGGGCTGACGAAGTAGGCCAATTCCCACCACGGAGGCACTGATGCGCGGAGCCTCATTAGATCTCAGGGCGGAGTTTGGTTTGCGGGCTTACTGGGCAGGAGTTCTTTGACCACTCTGGACAAGCTTGTGACTCTAACCACTGCTCCGTCGAAAAGCGCGGCCCGGGGCAACGATCCCTCCCAGCGCGCCCCCGGGGGATAGACGACAACTACATCCCACGGTCGCCCATCCGCATCGCAGCAGCTCGCTCGCGGATGCCCCGGGTCTCGCTCCACGGCGCCCTTCAACCGAGTGGCGAACAGAAGACCCTCGTCCCAGTATTGCGCGGCCCGAGCGTCGGAAATCCGTGCCAGCACACTCGTGCCCGGCGCCGACCGATCGGTGCCCAGTACCGGTTGCCAGATGACGAACACGCGCAGCTTTTCATCCGGAAACTCTGCCACGATTCTCTGAACCGCGGAGGCCCCCCGCAGGCAGGTGGCTCAGGTGGGAGAGAGCAGCAGCACTATGCGGATCCGGTCCGTGTCGTGGT
>JBOGLL010000049.1:0-6106 GCA_050746065.1 Terriglobales bacterium
CCGCGGGCAGCCAGCACCAGATCGATCTGGGCGCTCACTTTGGCCTCGTCGGGCCGGTCGGCCTCGATCAGCGGTTGCAGCCTGGTTTCCTCGCGCTCCAGGTCGGCGCGCAGGTCAATGAGCTTCAAGCGATGGTCAAAGAAAGTCTCTTCGATCTGCGTGATTTGTGCGGGTGTGAGCTTGAGCTCGGTGACGATCTTCGAATCCTTCCACCACTTGCCCAGTTCCGGGCCGCCATGAGGATGGCGCAGGAAGATGCGCTCGCCAGCTTCGCCCTGCCAGCCGAAGGCCGGCGGTGGCGGAGCCGGGGTTCCGGCCATCATGACCACATCCGGTGGCGCCGCGCGCAGTTCGAACACGAAGTCTTCTGGCGGCAGCGCTTCTTCGAAGAAGATGGCGGCATCGGGTTCGGTTGCGGGTGTGGCCGGTTGCGACTGGGTGAAAGCCGTGCCCAGCAGACCGAAGACTGCAAGCAGTAGAGCCAGTTTCTTCATGGTTCTTTCTCCTTGGGATCCTTCCTTCTTGCTACTGCGAACCTGATTTCTCGGCAGCCTCCGCCGAACGCTCTATTTCCTGGGCCAGCAACTGGGCCGGTTCGAGTGCTTGCGGAACTGGACGGCGCACCGCCCGCTCCACACCCACCAGCAGGTCGTGGTCGGGATCAGAAACGGCCATGGCGGAAGCCGGGGCGGGCGCCTGCGCAAGCAAGCTCACGGCTACGGTGATCAGCGCCATAGACCCTGCCCAGGCCATGCGCAGAGAAGTGCGTCGTTCCGTACCCTGGATGCGCTCCTGAATGGCGCTCCGCTGCATGTGCCAGAAGCCTTCCGGACGCTCTCCAGCCGCCCGCAACGATTCCGCGAGGGCGGCGATGGCCGCATGATCCTGCGCCGACGTTCCGTCCTGTTCCCACTCTCGATCTGTCATAGCCGCTTCTCCGCGCGTGTTTTCTGCCGCACCGTAGTGAGCGCCCGGGAGAGGTGCGACTTCACGGTGCCGACTTCCAAGTCGATAGCCTGAGCGATTTCCTCGAGCGTCATTTCTTCCATGAAGCGCAGCAGGAAAACTTCCCGCTGCCGCGCCGGCAGATGGTCCACGACCTGGGCGATGGCGCGCGTTTCCTCCCGCGCCAGCAGCATCCGCTCGGGCGATGCCTGCCCGTCGGGAAGGCCGGCGGCGGCCTCGGTGTCCTCGCTGGTGGATCCGATCAGACGCCGCCAGAACGACTGCCGCCGGCTCTTCTGGTGATCGCGCGCCAGGTTGAGTGCAATGCGCACCAGCCAGGTGCCCACCGCCGACTCGCCCCGGAAGCTCTGCCGCTTCTGGTACGCCCGCAGGAAGCACTCCTGGGTGAGCGTATCCGCAGCCTCGGCATCGCGGAGCACCGCCAGCAGCACGCGATAGATGCGCCGCTGGTGGAGGCGCACCAGGCGGTCAAAGTCCTCAGCCGCAATCTCGCGCTCGAGCGACGCCGTCCTCGAAGGTGCCGCCCCTGTCAGCGTGTGCTCCACGATGCGATGGCCTGTCTCTCTAGGATTGGACGAAATCCTGCGCCGCGGGTTTACCGGTCCGGCAAAAATCTCTTTCATCCTATCGGATGCTTCCCGCGCGGAGGTTGCCGCCGTGACCCGGGGCGCGTTTAATGGCTGTAAGGAGCAGGGAATTGGACCTCAACCATCACGTGCGAACCACGGGAGGCGCGCTCTGGCGCTGGTTCCTCGCCCAGACCCAGGACGCCATTGCGGTCGGCCTCCTCTGGTTCATCGGCCTCACGGTGCTGGAAGTGCGCTGGGCGCCGTTGTGGGCGGTCCTGGCAGCCTTGCTGCAGTACATCCCTCATCTGGGACCTGTCCTGGGTCTGCTCGGCCCGGCGCTCGCCGCGGGACTGGCCGGCGGCTGGGAGAAGCTGCTCTACGTTCTGATCCTTTACGCCGGGATCGTGGTGATCGACGGCCTTGTGCTTCAGCCCTACTTCATGCGCCGCACCGCCCGTGTCCCCATCTGGGCTTCGATCCTGGTGCCCCTCATCCTGGGGCTGTTCTCGATTTGGGGCGTGCTGCTGGCGCCGCCCCTGCTGGCGGTGTTTTATGCCTATCGCGCGCTGCGGAAGAACAGTCAGACAACACCTCCTCCAGGTGCCCCACCAACGGCCACCGATGCGGGTTCGACTCCCACTCCGTCGCCGCAACCTCCACAGGCCCCTTCGTGACACCTTCTTCCTTCGGGATGAGCTTTTCTACCGGTCCCGGTGCGGTGCTATAATCGACCCTGCCTTCACGTGAATGACCGCATCACAAGCGGTCTTCCCCCAGCGCTCGAGAAATCATCGATGGATTGAGGTACTGCCATGTCCGGCCATTCAAAATGGGCCACCATCAAGCACAAAAAGGGCGCGCTCGACGCCAAGCGCGGCAAGACCTTTACCCGCCTGATCAAGGAAATCGCGATGGCCGCTAAGGGCGGCGGCGGCGATCCCGCCGGTAATCCTCGCCTGCGCACGGCTATTGCCGCGGCCAAGGCGGAGAACATGCCCGCCGACAACATCAAGCGCGCTATCCAGCGGGGTACGGGCGAGCTTCCCGGCGCCACCTACGAGGAGTTTGCCTTGGAAGGTTACGGACCGGGCGGCGTGGCGGTCCTGGTGGAGATTTCCTCCGACAACCGCAACCGCACGGTGAGCGAGATCCGCCATGTCTTCCAGAAGCAGGGCGGCAACATGGCCGAGGCCGGCGCCGTCTCCTGGATGTTCCACAAGAAGGGCTACATCGTGGTGCCCAAGTCCGCTACCGACGAGGACCGCTTGATGGGCATCGTGCTCGAAGCCGGCGGCGAAGACCTTCGCGACGACGGCGAGAGCTGGGAAGTTTTTACCGATCCCCCTGCTTACGAAGTGGTGCTCGAAGCTATCAAGAAGGCCGGCATCACACCAGCCATGAACGAAGTCTCCATGGTCCCGCAGAACTACATCAAGCTGGAGGGCCCGTCGGCCGCCGCCATGATCCGCCTGATCGAAGCCCTGGAAGAACACGACGACACCCAGCACGTCTATTCCAACTTCGACGTGGACGAGAAGCAGCTCGAACAGGTCGCCAGCTAGAAAACCGGCGCAAGTTGAGCTTTACCCACCTTCCTGTTAGATTCTCCGCTTCGCGGAGACTAGGAATGAAACAACTTTTGTGCCTGCTGTTGCTGGCGCCGGCCTGCTGGGCGCAGGGCCTGCCCTCCACTTCACTCACCAAGGGAACCTGGGAGTTCGGCGTTTGGGGCGGAGGCGGTACCGGCTTCCGCGGCAGCACTTCCGACACCCGTTTCACCAGCTTTGGCTTCCGCATCGGCCGCGTGATGACCGGCGAGTACGGCAGTGGTTGGAGGCGCGGCAACCTGGAACTTGCGGCCGACGTCATGCCGGTCTACCTGGTCTTTCAGAACCAGACGGTGTATGGCGGTGGAGTGACCACGCCTATCTTTCGCTGGAACTTCACCAGCCGCCAGAAGGTGGCGCCCTTTTTCGAGGCTGGCGGCGGCCTGCTCTACACCACTTCCAGTGTCCCTCCGGGGACGAGCCGCATCAACTTCACACCCCAGGGCGCTTTCGGTTTTAACGTGTTCACACGCGAGCGGCGCTCGATCAGCTTCGATGCACGCTACGCGCACATCTCCAGCGCCGGACTCGGCAGCCCCAATCCGGGCATCGACACCGTCCAGTTCCGCATCGGCTTCAACTGGTTCCGGTAGTTCGCTGCCAATCGCTCTGATATTCTTTCCTCGTATGCTCTCGTTGGTGGAGTGCGTCCCCAACTTCTCCGAAGGCCGCGACCGCGGCAAGGTGGAGGAGATCATCGCCGCCATGAGGGTGGAGGGCGTCTACCTGCTCGACAAGGAGATGGACGCCGACCACAACCGTTCCGTCATCACTCTGGCCGGGCGCCGCGATGCCATTGCCGAGGCCGCCATCCGTGGCGTGGGCAAGGCCGCCCAGCTCATTGATTTGAACCAGCACCACGGCGCCCACCCGCGCATGGGCGCGACCGACGTTGTGCCTTTCATCCCCATCGAGGGCGTGACTCTCGAGGATTGCGTAGCCCTGGCCCGCTATGTGGGCAAGGAGATCTGGGAGCGTTACCGCATCCCTGTGTATCTCTACGAAGCTGCGGCCGCGATCCCTGAGCGCCAGAACCTGGAGAACATTCGCCGCGGACAGTTCGAGGGCATCCGCGCCGAAATCGCCGCTGATACCGCCCGCTGGCCCGACTTCGGCGATCCCCGCGTCCATGAAACCGCGGGAGTGGTGGCCGTGGGCGCGCGCAAGTTCCTCATCGCCTACAACGTTTATCTCAACACCACTGACGTCGAGATCGCGCGCAAGGTAGCCAAAGCCGTGCGTTTCTCCAACGGCGGCCTGCGCTTCGTAAAAGGTATGGGAGTCGCTGCGCGCGGCCTGGCCCAGGTTTCCATGAACCTAACTGACTTCGAGCAAACGCCGATCGCCACCGTGTTTGAGTTCGTGAAGCGCGAAGCGGCCCGCTACGGGGTGATGCCGGTGAGCAGCGAGATCGTCGGACTGGTACCTAAGAAGGCGCTGGAAGATGCCGCCGGCTGGTTCCTGCAGATCGACAAGTTCGACGACTCGCTCGTCCTGGAAAACCGCCTGGCCGCCGTGATGGAAGGCCGCGCCACAGTGGGCGGCCTGAGGGCAGGAATCGAGCCCTTCATCGAGCAACTGGCCGCACCCACTCCCGCGCCCGGTGGGGGCTCGGCTTCGGCTGCGTCCGCCGCTATGGCCGCCGGCCTTGCCCAGATGGTAGCCTCGCTGTCCCGAGGGAAAAAGAACTACGCGCAATACGAAAACCAGTTGAGCGATGCCATCGCGCGCCTCGACCAGTTGCGAGAAGAGTTCAAAACCGCCATTGACGCTGACGCGGAAGCTTACAAAGGCGTGCTGGCTGCCTACAAGTACGAAAAGACCTCACCCGACGGCGGCCATCTTGTTTCGACTGCGCTGCAGAACGCGACCTCCGTCCCACTCCGCGTCGCCGAGCAGGCCCGCGAAGTGCGCGAGCTGGCAGAATCGCTGCGCCCCATCACCAATCCCAGCATGGCGTCTGACCTCACCGTAGCTGTCGCCCTCGCTGACGCGGCCATCACTGGCGCCCTGGCCAACGTGGAGATCAATCTGAAGGAACTGAAAAACGAAGACTTTGTGGCCGATGTAAGGAAGCGGGCGGAGGCGGTGAAAGGCTAGATCTCACCACAGAGATACAGAGAACACTGAGGGTTACTCAGGATTCCGCGCGGCGAACCCGGCTACCCCGCCGCGAACACAAACAGAAAACCACATCTTCCTCTGTGTCCTCTGTGCCTCTGTGGTGACTCCTACGTTGGCAGCTTCAGAATCAGATATCCGCCGCACAACGCAAACAGAAGATCGGGTGACCAGGCCGCGAGCAGCGGCGGCAACTGGTTGACGTTTCCCATGGCCTCGAACAAACCATTCGTGACCCAGTACAGGATGGCAATCCCCAGCGCAACCGCCACTCCCGCCAGCGCACCCCGGCGGCCTGCGGAGAGGGAGAAGGGCACCGCCAGCACCGCCATGACAAACGTGATCATGGGGAAGGCGAACTTCTTGTGCCATTGCACCTTCAGGCGCACCACCTCGAAGCCGCTCTGCTCCAGGTCCTTGATGTACGCGCTGAGCTCCTGGTAGTTCATTTCCGACGACTGCTTTACCTGCTTGCGGAAATAACTGGGGGGCTCACCCAGTTGCTCGAAGGTGGCCACTTCGAACTGCAGGTACTCCTCAATGGCGGCTCCACGAAAGGTGCGGGTCCACCCCCGCTGAAAAACCCACTTGCCGATGTCGGGCTCCCAGTCGGCGCGGGCAGCGAAAATCCGCTGCGTGACCTGAAAGGTCTTTGGGTCGAAGCGGAACACGGAGACGCCGCCGAACTGGGAGCGGTCAGGGTCGTAGAACTCGTAGTAATAAATGCTGGAGTGCTGTCCGAAGATCCATTTGCGGTCGGGGCGCAGGTAGGTCTGCGCCGGACGGCCCTTGATGGTGTTCCACAGCGCGTCCTGGCGTGTGAAGGCCTCAGGCAGGTAGTAG
>JBOGLL010000050.1:0-7381 GCA_050746065.1 Terriglobales bacterium
GCTGTGCCCGGAACCGGCGTCAAACTTGTCACCGTGCTGGATTCGCCGCCGGCGGGCGTGGACCGCATCCAGGCACAGTACTGTCTGTTCGACCCGGCCACCGGCGTCCTGCGCGCGCTCCTCGCCGCCAATTACCTGACTGACATCCGCACCGCCGCCACTTCCGCAGTAGCTACCAAGATCCTGGCGCGACCGGATGCGGCAACGCTCGGCATCTTCGGCACTGGACGGCAGGCTTGGGCGCACCTGGTGGTGATGCGTCACGTGCGCGACTTTCAGCGCGTGCTGGTGTGCGGTCTCACCCCAGCGCAGGGTGCAGCGTTCGTGCAGCGCGCCGCCAGCGATGCCGGCGTCAGGGTCGAGTCGGCGGACGCTGCTACGTGTGCAGCACAGTCGGACGTGATCTGCACGTGCACCACGTCGTCCACGCCGTTGTTCGATGGCAAGCTGCTGCGCCCGGGGACGCACCTGAACCTGGTGGGAGCGTTTCGTCCGGAGACCCGCGAAGTGGACGACGAGACCATCATGCGCGCGCGGGTGGTGGTGGACACCTACGACGGTGCACTGGCCGAGGCCGGCGATTTGCTGATCCCGTTGCGCTCGGGACGTATCGAACGCAGCCACATCGCGGCGGACCTGCATGAAGTCGTAAGTGGCAAGAAGCCCGGACGCTCCCGCGCCGGCGAGATTACCGTCTTCAAGAGTGTGGGCTGTGCGCTGGAGGACTTGGTAGCAGCAAATCTCGTGGTGCAGGCGGCGCTCCGTCAGGGCTTGCCGGCGGGAGCTGACGCAGCTGGCTCCTGAATACCGTGGTAGCGGCGGACAGGCAGATTCTCCAGCGTGGTAGCGCCGCCGCTGGGCCAGCGCACTTCCACCTTGTCCACCTTCTCGCCTGCGCCCAAGCCGAACAGCAGCCGCCGATCGTGGACCGAGCAGTAGCTCGCGCCACCCGTGAGTTCCTTTACTTGCCTCCGGCCGCCCGACGTTACCACCACCCGCGCCCCGGTTACGGACTGGTTCCCGCGTCCTGCGAGTTCAATGCCGACCCAGGCATTACGATCGCCGCCGTCGTTACGCAGCAGTGCGGGCGTTCCGCCGTTCTCGACGATCAGCAAGTCGGGATCGCCGTCGTTATCGTAGTCGCCCACGGCGAGCCCGCGTCCGTTGTACTGGCGGGTGAAAGGCGCGCCCAGTTGTGCCCCCACTTCCTCGAAACGACCGCTGCGGTTCTCCAGGAGAAACGGGCGCTCGGCGCCGGTGACACCCTGCTTGAACAGATGGACGTTTTCCAGCGGGTGCCCGTTGGCAACGGCGATATCGAGGTCGCGGTCATTGTCGTAGTCGAGGAAACGTGTTCCGAAGCCGCTGAACAGGATGGCCACGGCGCCCAGGTTCTGTGTAACGGTGACGTCCGTGAACGTCTCGTCGCCATGGTTCTGGAACAGGTTGTTGGTTTCAAAGTCGATGTTGGTGACAAACAGGTCCGGCAGCCCGTCGCCGTTGTAGTCGGCGGCGTCCGTGCCCATGCCGGACGCCGGCTTGCCGCTGGATCCGTAAGCCACCTCGGCCAGCAGCGCCATCTCGGTGAAGGTGCCGTTCCCGTTGTTGCGGAACAGAAAGTTGCGGACGGCGTCGTTGGCCACGTAGAGGTCGAGCCAGCCGTCCTGGTTGAAGTCGAAGGCCACCACACCCAGGGCCTTACCGGGCTCGGTCACGCCCGCAGCCTCGGTGACGTCGGTGAAGGTTCCATCGCGATTATTGCGGTACAGACGGTTGGAAATGCCGCGGAACTGGTCCGGATGACAATAAGAGCGCATGCCCGGACGGCGCTCGCCGCAGAAGGGATTGTGCTCGAAGTTCCACTCCAGGTAACGCCCGACAAAAAGGTCGGCGAACCCGTCGCGGTTGTAGTCGAAAAAGGCGGCGCTGCTGCTCCAGCCGCCGGCTGCGACACCCGCCTTCTCGGTCACATCGGTAAAGGTGCCGTCGCCATGGTTGCGAAGGAGCGTGTTGCGGGGGAACGCGGTGACGTAAAGATCGGCATCGCCGTCGTTGTCGTAGTCGTCCACCGCCACGCCCTGCCCATAGGCAGTCGTAGCGACGCCCGCTTTCGCGCTGACATCCGTAAAACTGCCATCTGGGTTCTGGCGGTAGAGCGCGTTTCCCGCAGGCGTGCAGTTGGTGGAGAGCTTATGGCAGCCGCTTTGGACCAGAAAGATGTCGAGACGGCCGTCCCGGTTGTAGTCGAGAAACGCCGCGCCTCCCCCCATGGTCTCAATGAGGTAGTAGTCGGGGGTGGCGCCGTTCACGTGCTTCCAGGTAATCCCCACGTCCCGCGTCACGTCCGTGAAGGTGATGGCGGGCGCTCTTGCGGGCTCCTGCACCGCTGCGGCTGTTTGTGCTCGCACCGCCTTCACAAAGAGTAGCGACACCGCGAGCGCAACGCAGAGAAGTCGTATCGAGGACCGCACGCTCATCGCACCTCGTAGATGGCTACGGTACGGGCTGCGATCTCGATCTGTGCGCGGCCGGACTCAATCACCGCCGACCGTGCGGAGAAAAGTGGCGCAAGGGCCTGCGCGTTCTGGATCGGCGTGTCGCCGAGTTCCACGGTCAGGCGGCGAGGCATTTCGGAATTATTGAAGACGACCAACAGGGTCTCGCCTTCGGTTTGGCGCAGAAACACATACGCCGTCTCGTCGGCAAAAAGATGACGCAGGCGGCCGCTGCGCAGCGCAGCATGCTCGCGGCGCAGTTGCAACAGGGTTTGCACGTGCGAGAACGCCGCCTGCTCTTCCGGCGTCCGGCCTTCCGGCGCGAAGGCGTTCCGTGGATCGCCGGGAAAGCCTCCGGGGAAGTCGCGGCGGTTGTCGGGATCGTCTTCTCCAGGCATCCCGATCTCGTCGCCGGCGTAGAGTTGTGGGACGCCGCGCAGTGTGAAAAGCAGCGAGAATGCCAGGCGAAGTTTTTCTGGCGAGCTGCCCGGTTCGCTCGAAAAGCGCAACACGTCGTGATTGCCGAGAAAGGTCACCAGCAGTTCGGGCCGGGGGTACAGCCAGTCGCGCTGCAGCACCTGCGCCAGGCCGGTCGCTGGAGCTCCGCGGATCACCACATTGCGCAGGGCGTAATAGAGCGGAAAGTCGAACAGCGTGGTTACGCCGGAGTCGATGCCATCCGCGCGCCTCTGCCCGCCTGCGAAGTACGAGGTGACGGTGACGTCACCGTGGAACACTTCTCCGAACGTGCTGATCCGGGGATACGCCTGGAACAGATCGCGGTGCCAGTCTGACCAGAACTTGCGTGAAACGTAAGGGAACGTGTCCAGACGGAAGCCGTCGAGCCCGCTCTGCTCCACCCACCACAAGCTGTTCAGCAACAGGTATTCGGCGACGCGCGGATTTTCCTGATTGAGGTCCGGGAGAACGTTGGCGAACCAGCCTTCTACCATGTCGCGCCACTGGCGCGGTACGGAGTGCGGATCGGTGAGCGGATCGAACGGCGAGCGCGCCGCCATGTGCTGCTCGACCGTTCCATGGAACCAGTCCGGCTGTGGCGGCGCTGCGGTCCAGGGATGCCGCGGTCCGCAATGATTCGGAACGTTGTCGAGGAAAGTCTTGATGCCTTGCTGGTGCGCAGCCTTGACCAGTTCCTCGAATTCAGCGAGCGTGCCCAGGTGCTCGTCCACCGCGTAGTAGTCCACCGCCCCGTAGCCGTGGTAATCGTTGGCGGAATGATTGTCGTTGTCGTAGACCGGGTTGAGCCAGAGCGCGGTCACACCCAAATCCCGCAAGTACGGCAGGCGGTCGCGGATGCCGCGCAAGTCGCCTCCGTGATAGGCCCGCGGCCGGCTTCGATCATAGGTTCCGGGCGACTGCGGCGGTTGATTGTTCGCGGGATCGCCGTCGGCAAAGCGATCGGGCATGATCAGGTAGATGACGTCGTCGGTGCTCAGTCCCTGGAAAGCATCGGGCGTAGTGTGGGGTCGCCGTCGCGCCAAGGGGAGTTCGGCGCTCGTTGAGCTTTCCGGTGTCCGGATGCTGAGGGCAACCCTGCCTGGCCGGGCCGTAGGGAGAATCTTCAGCCATACGAACAGATACCTGCCGTTGGCCGCTGGCTCACTGCGCAGCACGCGCACACCGGGATAGGTGACGCGCACCGTGGCGTTGCTCAGGTTCTCACCCGCGATCAGGAGCATGGGATCGCGCAGTCCGATCCACCAATTGGGTGGCTCCACCTTGCGGACAACAGGTGGCGAGGCCAGGGCCAGAGTCGAGGCCAGCAGCAGGAATGTCCACAGCCTGCCGAGCACCATGTCAGTTCCCTCCCGGTGGAGGCGGCGCCGAGGGCTGACCGCCACCCTCAGGCTGTGCCAGCTCCTCGCTCTTGGCGCCGCTCAGGCGCAGCTTGCGGCTCTTGTCGAGGCGCATCTGCGCGGCACGAATCTGCTTGTCCAGCTCCTCCAGGCGCTTGAATTCAGCCAGCGCCTTTTCGCCCTTCTCTGCCTGCTTGTTTCGCGAGTACATGAGGAAGAGCTGGTAGTAGGCCTGGGTAAGGTCGGGGCTGAGCTGGATGGCGCGCTCGAAAAGCTGGATGGCGCCGGGATAATCGCGCTGCTTGGCGCGGACGCGGGCCAGATCGAAAGTGGCAGCCACGTGGTCAGGATCGAAGGACAGCACCTTCTTCAGATAACTCTCGGCTTCCGGGAAACGTCCCTGTTCGACGGCGATATAGCCCAGGTTAGCCAGGGTCTCGCGATGGTCGGGCGCAATCGCCAGGTGGCGCTCGAAGGCGGCGCGAGCTTCGTCGAACTTGCCCTGCGCACGCAGGTTGTAGCCGATCAGGAAGTTGATGTCTTTAAGATTGGGGTCGAGGGCTGCCGCCTGCTGAAACGCAGCCACGGCCAAGGGGTAGTTGGTGGCGTAAAACTGAGCATTGCCCAGGCTGAGGAAGTACAAAGGCTCCCTGGGGCCCAGCTCGGTTGCCTTCTGATATTCGCGCGCCGCTCCCTCCCAGTAGCCCATCTGGAAGTATTCCCGGCCGAACATGTAGTGATATTCCGGGCGGTCCGGGGCCCGCTCGACGGCGTGCTGGAACTCGAGCAAGGCGTTGTCATGGTCGCCTCGTTCGGAGGCGATCAGCGCCAGCCGGAAATGCGGTTCAGCCGGTTTCGGATCGAGGTCGGCGGCCTCAGCCAATGCCTGCGCGGCCTCCTCCGGGCGTTTGAGATTGAAGTAAGCGACGCCCAGGTTGTAGAGCACCTCGGGAGTCCCGGGCCGCAGACGGCTGACCTCCGCGAAGAATTGCGCGGCAGGCTCGTACTGGCCGCCGTCGGCCAGCGTCATCGCCAGATTGAACAGCACTCTCTCCTCGCGCGGGAACGTCCGGGCCAGGCCTTCCGCAGCCTGCAGCGCCTCCCGGGTCTGCTGCGCACGCAGGGCCGCGCTGATGTAGGCCAGCGCCACCACCGGGTCGGGCTGCCGGCTCAGCTTAAGTGCGGCCGCGAAATGGCGGACTGCATCCGCATACTTCTGCTGATTCACGAGCAGCGTTGCCAGGTTGTAGTGAGCGCGGGCATGCTGAGGATCGGCTTTCAGAACGCGCTCGAACTCTCGTTGCGCTTCCTGGCTGCGTCCCAGGCGGGCCAGCAGGTTTCCCAGATTGTTGCGCGCACTGATCAGCGCCGGCGCCAAGCGCAGTGCAGCACGGTATTCGGACTCGGCCTCGGCCGCCCGGCCCAACTGGTCGTGGATGATGCCCAGCAGGTTATGGCCGTTGGCGGAGCCGGGCGTCTGCTTGAGTACGCGGCGCACCTCCGCTTCCGCTTCGGGGAACCGGCCTTGATCCATCAGCGCGGCCGCCTGCTCCAGGGCGGTCTGCTCCAAGGAAGCGGCGCGGGCTGCCGGCGATTTCGCCGTTTGCGAAATTGCCAGTGGCGGCAGCAGGAGGAGGGCTGCGCCGGCTATGGTCGCCGACAGGAATCGTCGCGACGTCATTTTTTTCCCTCCCCGGGCGCACCTTCCTGAATTCCCTTGCCTTCCACGATGGTCACGATGCGGTCCACGCCCGGCACAGCAACCGTTTCTTTCTTTCCGCTAGGCCAGCGGATCTCCAGCTTCTCAACCGAGGTCGCCGTGCCCAGGCCGAAATGCAGCCGCAGGTCGGAACTCGAAGAATAGCTGCCTCCGCTGATCACGTCGCCGCGCTGTCGCATGCCTCCGGCAGTGAGGTAGACGGTCGAGCCCACGGCGTCGCGCGGGCTGCCGGCGCCACCCACCAGGCGCAGCATCAGCCAGTGATTGGCATGCTTGGTCACGTTGCGCAGCAGCGTAGGCGGGGCCTCAATATTGTTGATGACCACGTCAACGTGGCCGTCGTTATCCAGGTCGCCAAAGGCGGCGCCACGCCCGGGAATCACAGCAGCGAGGCCGCTGCCCGTTCTTGGCGGCACTGCTTCAAAACGCGCGCCCTTCAGGTTGCGGAAGAGCAGCGGACGCTGCGCCCATGTGGAGCCCCAGTCCTGGTGGTCCACGCCCTCGTACACGTGGCCGTTGATGGCCATCAGATCGGCAAAGCCGTCGCAGTCGTAATCGAGGAAGCCGGTGCCCCATCCCAGAAAGGGAATCGTGACTTCACCCAGACCCGCCTGGAAGGAGATGTCGGTAAAGTTGGCATCGCCGTCGTTGCGGTAGAGGGTGTTGTAGTCGTCGGCAAAGTTGGTGACGTACAGGTCCACGCGGCCGTCGTGGTTGTAGTCGCCGATGGCCAGTCCCATCGAGGCCTGCTCGCGCCCGTTTTCGTTGAGCGCGAAGCCGGAAGGATAGCTCAAATCCTCAAACGTGCCGTCGCCCTTGTTGCGGTAGAGGGCGTTGGGCACGGAGTCGTTGGCCACCAACAAATCGAGGCGGCCGTCGTCGTCCACGTCTACGAAAGCGGATGCAAACCCGTAATAGCCGTTGGGATCAGAGACGCCGGCCTTCTCTGCCACCTCGGTAAATGTGCCGTCGCCATTGTTGTGGAACAGGAAGTCGCGCTCACCCGGAAGTCCGCGAGGGCCGCACATTACGCCCTGGCCGCGGTACTGGCAGTACTGGCCGGCCACAACGTCGCTGCCCGATGCGGGCGGCCGATCCACGTTGAACTTCAGGTAGCCGGCGACGAAAAGGTCCAGGCGGCCGTCGCCGTCGTAATCGCCGAAGCTGGGCGCGGCCGACCACACATTGATGGCGACACCCGCCTTTTCGGCCAAGTCGGTGAAGGTGCCGTCGCCGTTATTGTGATACAGGCGGTTCTTGCCGTAGTTGGCAACGTAGAAGTCAGGCCATCCGTCGTTGTCGTAGTCGGCGACGGCCACGCCGAACCCCCAGCGCTCATTGGCCACACC
>JBOGLL010000051.1:0-5468 GCA_050746065.1 Terriglobales bacterium
GTCCGGGGGCGCTACGCCGGCAAATTCAGTCGCAGCAGCAGAATCACGCTTCGCGACCGCTCCGGAAGAATCGTCGGCGTGACCACTGTGGGAGAGGCCCTTTCATCCCGGCTGACACGTTCCGCCAAGCCGGCCCGGTCGGCCACCAAGACCCACAAACGAACCAAGGTCACGCAAAAGTCTCGATCTGCCGACTAAACCTTTTCAACTCTGAGCCGCTTAGCCCCTTCAATGCAATAATCGGTGTTCGCGACGGTACAGCACCTCAGCTTCCCCGCTAGAATCACCGAATCCGCCATGAAGATCGTCATCGCCGAGAAGATCGCTCCTTCCGCCGTGGACTTGTTCCGCGCCGAGTCGCGCTGGAAGCTGGTGACGCCCGATCAGATTAGCGCCGATCTGCCGCGGCAACTCGCAGGCGCGGACACGCTCATCGTGCGCTCGGCGGTGACCGTGGACGCGGCCCTGCTGGAGCACGCGGACAAGCTGCGCGTGATTGGGCGCGCGGGCGTAGGCGTGGACAACATTGACCTGGAGGCGGCGACCAAGAAGGGCATCGCGGTCATGAACACGCCCGGCGCCAACGCCGTGGCCGTGGCCGAGCACACCCTGGCGCTGATGCTGGCGCTGGCGCGCCAGCTCTCGCGAGCCGATCATCTCACCCGCGGCGGCAAGTGGGAGAAGAAGTCGCTGCAAGGCACCGAGCTGCGCGGCAAGACCCTGGGCATCGTGGGGCTGGGGCGCGTGGGAGTGGAGGTAGCCCGGCGAGCCCGCGCCTTCGGCATGTCCGTGGTGGCGCACGATCCTTACGTTTCCACCAGCATCGCCCGCGAGCTGGAGATCAAGCTGATTTCCATGGACGAAATCTACGCCGCCGCCGACTACCTCACCCTGCACGTCGGGCTGACGGCGCAGACCGCGGGCATGATCAATGCCGATACGCTTTCAGGGATGAAGAAAGGCGTGCGCCTGGTGAACTGCGCGCGCGGGGAACTGGTGGACGAAGCGGCGCTGGCCGCTGCACTCCGTTCCGGGCAGGTGGCAGGGGCGGCGCTCGACGTCTTCGCGGAAGAGCCGCCGAAGAATTCCCCGCTGCTAGGCCTGGACAACGTGGTGGCGACGCCTCATATCGCCGGCTCCACCCGCGAGGCCCAGGAGGCCGTGGGCTACCAGATCGCGCTCCAGGTGCGCGAGTACCTGAAGCGCGGCGTGATTCAGAACGCGGTCAACGTACCCTCGGTGTCGCACGAGGAGTACGTGGAGATGCAGCCCTACATCGTGCTGGGCGAGCGCTTGGGTGCGTTTCTGGCGCAGGTGACGGAAGGCAACCTGGAGGAGATTTCGTTGCGCTACAGCGGGCGCATCGCCGAGCTGAAGACCGACTTGGTGCGCAACGGCGCCATCAAGGGAGTGCTGAACCAGATGCTGGCGGAGAGGGCCAACCTGGTGAACGCGGCCTCCATCGCCGCCGAGCGCGGCATTGTGGTGCACGAAATCAAGAAGACCAAGACGCCGGGCGGAGGCGCCGCCAGCGTGCTCTCCGTGCTGCTCAAGACGGCAGCCGCCGAGCGCCTGGGCAAGGGCGCGGTGCTGCATGGCGACCGCCCGCGCCTGCTGGCCGTGGACGACATCGACATCGAAGCGCCGCTGGCGGGCAATCTGGTTTACTTGCGGAACAAGGACGTACCCGGCGTCATCGGTAGAGTGGGAACCATCCTGGGTCAGCATCGCATCAACATCGCCAATTTCTCGCTGGGCCGTCGCGAGAGCGGCAAGCCGCCGGTGGAGGCCATCGCTGTGGTCCACGTGGATGGCGCCGTCCCCTCGCGGGTGCTCGAAGAGCTGAAACAGATCGAAGCGGTCACCGCAGCCAAGGCCATCCGGCTCTGACTCACCACGGAGCCACGGAAGAATTGAATCATTGAGGGAGTGAATCATTGAATCATTAGCGGAGTGCGAGGGGTCGCATTGACAATGATTCAATGACTCAATGATTCAATGATTCAATCTTTTCGCAAGGTGCGGCTTTCGGCGAGCAGCGCCATGGAGTGCATGAGGTTCTGCAGGGTCACAATGCCCACCAGGCGCTCCTGGTCCACCACCGGGATCAGGGTAAGACCGCGCGATGTGAGCTTGCGGAAGGCAGAGGCCAGCGACTCATGGCGCTGGCCTACTTCAAAGGCACGGTTCATCACCGACTGCACGTAGGCGTTGCCGTCGTCGCGCAGCGCTTCCACGATCTTCTGCCGGGTCACCACGCCCACCATGTCGTTGTCGCGGACCACGGGGAAGTCGTCCTGCAGGGAATGAACGGCTTTGGAGAGCGCGTCTTCGAGCGTGTCCGCGGGCGAGAGGGTGGAAAAGTCGGTGAGCATCACGTCTTCCATGCGCACCGTCTCCAGCACCGACTGGAACAGCAGCGAGCGTTCCTCGATCTGCACAGCGAAGAACAGGAACAGGCCGGCCATGGTGAGCCAATAGTTCCACACGCCGCCCAGCAGCATGAAGATCATGGCGAACACCTGGCCGATGAAAACGGCCACGCGGGTGGCGCGGACGTAGTCCATCCTCCGGCAGAGCAGGGCGCGCAGCATCTGTCCGCCGTCCAGAGGATAGGCAGGCAGCAGGTTGAGCGCGGCAAGATACAGGTTGATCCACACCAGGCTGCGCAGCAACGTGGCCGAGTGCAGCAGCGGGCGCGTCCACAGCGGCACCTGCGGGGCCACGGCCAGGGTAACGGCTGCGGCCAGAAAGGCCAGGACCAGACTGAGCACCGGTCCGGCAAGGGCAACCGGGATCTCGCGGCCGGCGCTGGGCGTCTTGCCGGGAAGTCCGGCCTCCTCGCTGAAGCGCACGCCCCCAATAGGCAGCAACAGCACGGTGCGGACGGGAACGCCCAGACTCGCTCCTGCGATGATGTGTGCGACTTCGTGCACCAACACGGAGGCCAGCACCAGCAGCACCAGCAACAGCCCACGGCCCAGCGTTTTCGCGTCCGCAGTGGGCACCGCTTCCGTCATCAGCACGAAGAACAGCAGGAAGAGGAAGGAAAGGTGGATGCGTACTTCCGCGCCCAGCAGGCGTCCGGCAGGAATGGACCAACTTCTCATAGATACGGCAGGAAGCGTCTGCGTAAGGGAGCGCGCCGGATACTTCCTGAATGCATTGTATACACTTTAGACGACGCTCCCGCGGAGCAAGTTCCATGTCCCGTGGATATTGCGCCGCCTGCGTTCCCGCAACTGAACCCGGCCATGCGAGTCATCGGAGGAACCTATCGCAGCCGCCGCCTGCGCTCGTTGCCCGGGCGCGCGACCCGTCCTACCTCCGACCGCCTGCGCGAAACCCTTTTCAATGTGGTCACCGGCTCGATTGAGGGTTCCGTTTGCTTCGACCTCTACGCGGGGACAGGCGCCGTGGGCATCGAAGCGCTCAGTCGCGGCGCGCGGATGGTGTACTTCGTCGAGTCGTCACAAAAAGCGGCGGCGGTGATCCGCGCCAACCTGCGGGAGCTGGGTATTGCAGACGGCTACGAGTTGCTGAAGCGTGACGCGCTGGCCGCGCTGCGCAAACTGGAGGCGGACGGTATTGCGTGTGATTTCTGCTTTCTCGATCCTCCCTACGGCGACCAGAAAGCCTACGGCGATGCGCTGGGATTTCTGGCGCAGTCGCGTCTGTTGCACGAAAAGAGCGTGGTCATCCCCGAACACGACAAGCGCTTCGATCCGGGCGACGCATTCGGCGCGCTGCGGCGCTACCGTGTCCTGAAGCAGGGAGATGCGGTGCTGAGCTTTTATCGACTCTTACCGCGGATTCGCGCCGATGAACGCGGATAGGGCTGGTGGTTTTCAGTTTTTGGTTTTGGGGTCCGTGATGGAGGCCGCGACCGAGAAGCCCAGGAACCGAAAACGAGAAACCAAAAACCGCCTTCTATCCGCATCCCTCCGCGGTAAAACTTACATCAGGATTTCTGTGGTCCGGCCCATGATGGGATGCTGCATGGCGCGTAGCTCGTTCTTCACCAGGTTCAGTCCGTAGACGCAGGACTCGAACTCTGCAGCGAGGCGGGCGTAGAGCGGGGCGACCTTGGCGTATTCGAAGTGCTCGAACTTGGAGACGATGAAGTAGCTTTCCTTGCCGGCTTTCATCCAGTCCACAAAACTCTCCAGGCGATGGCGGCGCAGACGGAAGCGGTTGACCGCTTCGGGGAACATCCCGATGAAGAACAACGTGTAGTCACCGATGTGCTTGCGTACCTGGCGCTCGCGGTCGAAGGAAGGCGCCGGACCGTAGACGGGATCGGACTCGAGCAGCAGTTCGCCCACGTCCTGGAGCGGGCGGCCTTCGGCATTGCGCAGCTTGTAGAGCTGATCGGCTTCGCAGAACTCGGTGAGGACGCTGGCCACGTAGTGGCCCACCCGCTCGTCATGCAGTCCCACGCCCTCGGCGAACTTGCGCAACACCAGGTCGTTGAACAACTGCTGCAACGGATGTGATTCCGGGATCATCAGTTCCCTTCTCCTTCCGCTGTCCTCGTTCTCTTCCGTCCTTCCGTTTTCCCTGCTTCCTGAGCGCGACTTGTAGCGCAGCCCGCGTCCGGAAACAAGTAACTAGCGCGGGTCGGGCGCGTTTGGCCGAAAGCTTCGCCTACTGTTTCTGATGCACTTCAGGTGCCAGACGGCGCAGCAGCAACAAAGTGGATACCGGAAGGAAAGGGCGGAGGAAGGTATATCTCATTAGACGCCAAGCAGGTGGGTTGTGGTTACTTTGGTGCGCCTGCCTCGGCTGTCAGCCGTAAAGGCAGGCGGCTGCCAGGCGCCAGGTGGGCAATTTTTGGCGGAATGTGTACGAAAAGAGAGAGGTTCTCTTTTCGATGCAGCGACGGGAGACGCAGAGGAAAATGCTACTTCGCCTGGCGCAGCGAGGCGGCGGGCAGGACGGCGTTCATGGAACCGGAGCGGTAGCCCTCGAGGTCGAGGGTGATGTAGGTAAAACCCAGCGCCTTGAAGATGCGTGTGAACTCGGCCGCCATTTCAGGCGTTAGTGCGCGGGGCATTTCGTCGCGCGCGATTTCGATGCGCACCAGCTCGCCGTGGTGGCGAACGCGGAACTCGCGGAAGCTCAGCGCGCGCAGGGCGTCTTCGCCCTGCTCCACCTGGGCCAGGGCTTCGCGGGTGACTGGGCGACCATACTCGATGCGCGAAGACAAGCACGCCGACGCCGGCTTCTGCCAGACGCGCAGCCCGGCCAATCGCGCCAGCTCGCGGACGTCGGACTTGGTGAGTTCGGCATCCACCAGCGGCGTAGCCACACCGTGCTGCCGGGCAGCCTGCTGTCCAGGGCGGAAGTCAGAGAGATCGTCGAGATTCACGCCGTAGGCAACCGCGCCGAAGCCACGCTCGACGCGCAGGCGCTCCATCACGGTGAACAATTCGTCCTTGCAGTGGAAGCAGCGGGCGGCATCGTTG
>JBOGLL010000052.1:0-2779 GCA_050746065.1 Terriglobales bacterium
TTCGACAAAGATGGCGTGGGGGCACAGCTTGGCTGCGGTACGCAGCGGCATGGCGGAGTGCACGCCGAACTTGCGCGCTTCATACGAGGCCGCCGAAACCACGCCGCGCTCGTTCGGTCTTCCGCCCACGACCACGGCTTTTCCCTTGAGTGACGCATCGAACAGCTCTTCCACGGAAACGTAGAAAGCGTCCATGTCCACGTGGAAGATGGTTTTCACGGCGCGGCCTGCCCATCGCATTCTAAAGCCGGATCGAGAAATCGCTTGACGGCGCGGAGAACACAACAATATAGTTGTGTTGTGATACCGTCCTTTCATGCTGGCGGAAACCTGCCGCCCGGCGTTCACGAGGGGACGTGGGAGGAGATACGAGCCAGGTTCGGCGGGAATCCGCACCGGAGAAGGCTGCTCCGCGGTTTACGGAAGGCCTTCAAGTCACTCAAGGCAGCGGGCTGCCGCACCGTCTTCCTGGACGGCAGCTTTGTAACGGCCAAGGACCTGCCCCCGGATTACGACGCTTGCTGGGATGTGAAGGGCGTGGTTCCCAACCGGGTCGATCCGGTCTTCCTGGATTTTTCGAGGGGCCGCGCCGCCCAGAAGGCAAAGTATCTGGGCGAATTTTTCCCGGCCGACCTTCCGGAAGGGGCAAGCGGGAAGGCATTCCTGGAGTTTTTTCAAACCGACAAGGAAACAGGCCGTCGGAAGGGAATTGTGGCCATTGACCTGAAGGGAAGGTTGCCATGATCAAGAACGAGCGCCAATACCGCATCACCAACGCCCAAGCCGCCCGATTCCGGCAGGCCATCGCCGGCATGAAGTCGGGCAGCGATCAGAATGTTCCTCTTGCCCTCCGCAAGGCGCAAATCGCGGCGCTGCGCAGCCAGCTGCATGACCTTCAGGCCGAACTCCGGGAATATGAGACCCTCAAATCGGGGCGCCGGGCCATTCCCGTCCGCCCGTCTTTCGAAGACCTTCCCCAAACATTGATTCGGGCACGCATCGCTTCCGGCCTGACTCAGCAGGGCCTGGCCCGAAGGCTCGGCCTGAAGGCCCAGCAGATTCAACGCTACGAGGCAACCGAGTATCGTTCCGCAAGTCTGGGGCGCCTCCAGGAGGTGGCGCAGGCCGTTGGCTTGGCCGGCCAAGAATCCGCGCCCGCTTCGCGACGGCCACCCCACAGAGTATCCCGAGCAAGGAAGGGCGCTCACAAGAGCACTGCTGACTAGCCTCAGCGAACCACGGGGCGGCGCGCTCTTTGGAGTACAATTCGCCCCGTCGATGAAGTCCCCGCTGACCCCGCTCGACTTCCTTTCGCGCAGCGCCGCCGTCTATCGGGACACAGTTGCGGTGGTTGACGGTGATCGCCGCTTCACCTACGCGCAGTTCCACCAGCGCGTCCACCGGCTGGCTTCGGCGCTGCGCCGCCACGGAATCGCTCCCGGAGACCGCGTCGCGGTCCTGGCACCCAACACGGTGGCTGCCCTGGAGCCGCACTACGGCGTGCCGCTGGTCGGGGCGGTACTGGTGATGCTGAACATCCGCCTGAAGGCGCAGGAGCTGGCCTGGATGCTCAATCACTGCGCGGCCAAAGTCCTCATCGCCGACCCGCAGCTTCTTCCTGTGCTCGACCACGTTCGCTCCGAACTGCGGAGCCTGAGTCTTATCACCGACGACTACGAAGCCCTGCTCGCCCAGGGCGAATTCCCTTTTGCGGATGCGCGCCAGCCCGGGGAAGACGACCTGCTGTGCATCAACTACACCAGCGGGACCACCGGTTTCCCCAAGGGTGTGATGTTCACCCACCGCGGGGCCTGGATCAACGCTATCGGCGAGGCGCTGGAGCATGGGCTGACGAATCGCTCCGTCTATCTGTGGACGGTGCCGTTGTTTCACTGCAATGGATGGTGCTTCGCCTGGGCTGTGACCGCAGTGGGTGCGCGGCACATCCTGCTGCCGCAGGTGGACTACGAGAACATGGTCGCGCTCATCCGACGCGAAGGCGTCACCCACATGTGTGGAGCGCCGGTGGTGATGAACGGCCTTACGCAGCACTGCTCGCGCAGCGGCATCCGGTTCGAACACGGGCTCAGGATCGTCACCGCGGGCGCGCCGCCCTCGCCGGCGGTGCTGCGCGCGGCGGAAGAGATGGGCGCCAGCGTGACCCACGCCTACGGACTCACTGAAACCTACGGCCCGCACACGGTTTGTGCGTGGAAACCGGAGTGGGACGCGCTGCCGCTGGCTGAGCGTGCCCAGATCAAGGCGCGCCAGGGCGTGCCTTACATCATCGCCGGCGCCGACCTGCGCGTGGTGGATGGCTCCATGCAGGACGTTCCCGCCGACGGCCGCTGCATGGGCGAAGTCCTGATGCGCGGCAACAACGTCATGACCGCCTACTACGAGAATCCCGAGAGTACGGACGAAGCCTTTCGCGGCGGCTGGTTCCATTCCGGCGATATCGCCGTAGTCCATCCGGACGGTTACATCGAGATCTGCGACCGCAAGAAGGACATCGTCATCTCCGGCGGTGAGAATATTTCTTCCATTGAAGTCGAGAAAGTGCTTTATGAACACCCTGCGGTGCTGGAATGCGCCGTGATCGGCGTCCCCGACGACCAGTGGGGCGAAGTGCCGCAGGCGCACGTCACCCTCAAGCCGGACCGCAACGCCACGGCCGCGGATCTGATCGAGTTCTGCCGCTCGCGACTGGCACACTTCAAGTGTCCCAAACACATCGTATTCGGGCCCATCCCCAAGACGGCCACCGGCAAAGTCCGCA
>JBOGLL010000053.1:0-4000 GCA_050746065.1 Terriglobales bacterium
GTTCCCTGCGGCAGGTCCGAATTCCGATCCGCCACTTCCGACATCAACGCCAGCCGCTCGGCCAGTTCCGGCTTCAACCTCTGTGGATCGAAGCGCCACTTCCAGTTGCCTTCGGGACGGCTGGGGATGTTCATGCGCGCTTCGCTGCCCAGTCCGAGAACGTCCTGCAAGGGCACGATGCACAGATTGGCGGGCGAATCGAGCGCGGCGCGAATGAACGCCCAGTGCATACCGTCGGCGTCGCGCCCCAGGTAGGCCTCGGCCTGGCGGCGAATCTCGGCGCTGGCGCCGTTCTCCCACCAGCCGCGCAGCGTGTCGTTGTCATGCGTGCCGGTGTAGACCACGGTGTTGGTCTCGTAGCGGTGCGGCAGATAGATGTGCGCGCCTGGGTTGTCGAATGCGAATTGCAGGATGCGCATTCCCGGCAGTCCCCAGCGCTGACGCAGGGCGTGGACTTCGGGCGTGATGTAGCCCAGGTCTTCGGCGATCAGCGGCACTTCGCCAAGTTCGCGGCGCAGCGTCTCAAAGAACGCATCCCCCGGGCCCGCGACCCAGCGGCCGTTCAGCGCGGAGGGTTCGCTCGCGGGAATCTCCCAGTATTTTTCGAAGCCGCGGAAGTGGTCGAGGCGCAGGATGTCGCAGGTCTTCAGCGCAGCGCGCACGCGCTCCACCCACCAAGAAAACCCGCGCGCGGCCATCGCGTCCCAGCGATAGAGCGGATTGCCCCAGCGCTGCCCGGTGGCGCTAAAGGCGTCGGGAGGGACGCCGGCGACCGCCCGGGGCTCGAGGTTGTCGTCCAGGCAGAACAGTTCGGCATGGGCCCAGACGTCGGCCGAGTCGTAGCTGACGAAGATGGCGATGTCGCCCACGATGCGCACGCCCCGCGCACGGGCCGCGTCGTGGAGTGCCCGCCATTGCTCGAAGAAAGCGAATTGCAGGATGGAGATGATTTCGATCTCTGCCGCCAGGTCCGCGCGCGCCCGCGCCATGGCTTCCGGCTCGCGTCGAGCCAGTTCACGAGGCCACCGGTTCCAGGAATCGCCGGCGTGGCGTCCGCGCAGCGCATCGAAGAGGGCGAATGCCTCCAGCCAGGAAGCATTCTCCGCCCGGAAGCGCTCGTAGCGGTCACGATCGCTGGAAGCGGCATCGCGCAGGAAGTTCTGCGCCGCCGCGCGCAGCAGAGGGAGTTTCTTGGCGCGCACGCGCTCGTAGTCCACGTGGCCGGTGGCGGGGGGAAGGCTCCGGAGCCGGGCCTTGGCAATCCAGCCGTGCTCGGCCAGGCGTTCCAGGCTGATGAGCAACGGGTTGCCGGCAAAGGCCGACGTCGCCGAATACGGAGAATCGCCGATCCCCAGCGGCACCAGCGGAAGAACCTGCCAGAGGGATTGGCGCGCCGCAGAAAGGAAATCCAGGAACTCGTACGCCGCCGGTCCCAAGTCGCCAATCCCGCCGCGCGCCGGCAGCGACGTAGGATGCAGGAGAATCCCGGAAGCGCGCTGGAAGGCAGTCATCAGTCGGCAGTCGTTAGCTCTTGCTCGGCAGTCGCGGTTCGATCATGAGGCTCGGCACTCTCCGAGCTGACGACTGCCGACTAACGACTGACGACTACAACCCGCCCTGTGCCAGCCGCTCGAACTCCTGCTTGTTCTTCTTGATCTTGCCTTCCTTCTCCATGCGCTGGACGAGTTCTGCGGCAAACACCTGGAACAGCGCCTCGCGCTTGCGGGCCAGCAGTTCTTCGTGCACCTGGTCGCGCTGTCTCTCCATTTCCTCAGGCGATGGCTCGTTGCGCTCAAGGATCGTGAACACCGCTCCCCCGCCTGCGATGCTGATAGGGCCGCTGATCTCGCCCGGCTTCATACCGAAGGCGACCGAGGCCGGTCCGGCCATGGAACCCAGGTCGGGCAGCTGGCTGTTGCCGCTGACCAGGTCGCTGGTCTTCACCTCAGCGCCCAGTTCCCGGGCGGCACGCTTCAGGTCGTGGGCGGCACGCGCGCGGTCCGAGAGTTCTGCGGTCCTCTGCGCCAGCAGCGCCGCAGCGCGCTCGCTGCGGAAATCGCTCTCCACCCGGCTGCGGACCTGCTCCAACGTGGGTGTGGCTGCAGGCTGAATGCCGGTGACTTCAAACACCGCGTAGCCCTGCTGCAAACGGGCGAGCGCCGGCGGTTCCTTCTCCTTGCCCCGGAATACGGACTCCATGAACGCGGGCGCGAATCCGATGCCGGGGAGCGAGTCCGTGCGCGTGAAGAAATCCGTCGTCACCACGCTGAGTCCGTTGGCGGCGGCAGCCGCTTCCAGGCCGGAGTTACGAACCTCGCGTTCCAGCTTGGCGGAAAGACTGTCCAGCGCCTGGGTGGCCTTTTCGCCACGGACCTGCGGTTCGATGCTGTCCTTCAATTCGGCCAGCGTGCGCAACCCTGCCTTCTGGTGTTTGTCTACCCGCAGGATGTGGAAACCGAACGCGGTCTTCACCAACTCGCTCAGCTTGCCGGGTTCCAGGGTAAAGGCCGCCTGGTCGAACTCGGGAACCATTTGTCCCTTCTGCACCCCCGGGTAGAGCCCGCCGTTCTCCGCACTGCCTGGATCTTCGGAATTCTTCTTTGCCAGGTCTTCGAACTTCGCGCCCTTGCGCAGTTGCTGCAGGATGCCCTCGGCCTTGGCCCGGGCTGCGGCCACGGCTTTTTCATCCACCTTGCCGTCGGCGCCAGGCTCCGGCGTCTTGATCAGGATGTGGCGCACGTCCACCGTTTCATCCACCCGGTACTGCTCGCGACGCTGGTTGTAGAACGTCTCCAGGTCCTGCTGCGTCACCTGTACCTGATCGCGCACGCGCGCCGCATCCAGCACCACGTACCGCGCCTTGCGCTTTTCCGGCAGCGAGTTCGCGTAGCGCTGCTTGTTCTGCTCAAAGAAGGCCCGCAGTTCAGCCTCGGCCGGCTGGATGCCCTTGCTTACCGCCTCGTTGGTCAGGACGGCGTATTCCAGCTTCACCTGCGTATTCTGGCGCAGCAGCTCGTTGGTGACGTCGTCGGGCGTAACCTGGGCTGCGCCTGTGACCACGCCCGACATCTTGCGCAGCAGCAGGTAATCCATCTGCTCGCGCTCGAACTGGGCCACGCTCATACCCGCGTTCTGCTGCACAAAGTTCTGGTATTTTTCCTGACCGATGAACTGGCCATCGGGAAACAGGATCTGCCCCACGGCGCCGCTGCGCAGTTCGGCGCGCAGTTCTTCGTCGGTCACCTGCAGGCCCAGGCGATGAGCTTCGGCCAGAATGGCCTTTCGGACCACCAGTTGTTCGGCTGCCTGCTGGCGGAAGAAGCCCGCGAACTGTGCCGGGAGTCCGCGCGGGAACTGCTGCCGGCCCATACGATTGGCAGCGCTGTTCACTTCCTGGAGCGTGATATCCAGGTCGCCTACCCGGGCCACCAGTCCGGATTGGCCTTCCACGTCGCCCGTCAGCGAGCCAGGGATGAGATAGCTCACCAACGAAAAGCAAAGCAGGATGAGGAAACCCCCGATCAGGTATTTGGCGGTTCTCTCAGAGGACTGAAGAAAACGGATCATGTGGGCTGTGGACTCCAGTGAATTGCAATGAAACTTCAATTATAAAGTATGGCGCTGTTGATGCAGGTCGCAGGTGTCAGGTCTCGGGTGTTAGGTCGATCAGCCATGCTGCTGGCTCTCTCCATAGGAACCGTCGCACTCACCGTGGCCGGGATGGCGTATTCGCTGCTCTGTTTGCGGGCCGCGCGCCGCTTTCGAGAGTCTCCTAGGCACTCCTTAGTAACGGGCTTTACTCCTCCGGTGTCGGTCCTGAAGCCGGTACGCGGCGCCGATCCCGAAGCTTACGAGAACTTCCGCAGCCACTGCGCTCAGGCCTACCCCGAGTTCGAGATCATCTTCGGCGTGGCGGATGCGGCAGACCCGGCTGTAACCGTCATCGAGCGCTTGATCGCAGACCATCCCGATCGCCCGATTCGACTGGTGGTGTGTCCCC